>JARBUP010000121.1 GCA_029239575.1 Bacillota bacterium | reverse complement strand
TAAATTAAACTTATTTGTGAAAGAACTTAATGAATTTTATTTAAAGTCTTCAGAGTTTTATGAAGATGATTTTTCATGGAATGGATTTAAATGGATTTCAAGTGATGATTATGAACAAAATATTATTGCATTTAAAAGAAAAGATAGAAATGAAAATGAAATAATAATAGTGTTAAATTTTTCTCCTGTAAAAAGAGAAAATTATTTAATAGGTGCTGATGAAGGCAATTATACTGAAATATTCAATACGGATGAAATTAAGTACGGTGGAACGGGTGCGAAAAATGATTTAATTTATTCATCACCTTATGAAATGCATGGATACTCATCATCCATATCATTAACCATACCTCCATTATCAGCCATTTTTTTAAAAAAAGAGAAAAGCACTTGCATCTTAAGCAAAATATATAAATCAGGGGGTAAAACATATGATATCAAATAAAAAAGAGTGTGTGGTAATGCTCTTGGCTGGTGGTCAAGGAAGTCGGCTGGGATCGCTGACAACTAAAATTGCAAAGCCATCAGTACCTTTTGGGGGGAAATATCGAATTATTGATTTTACATTATCAAATTGTGTAAATTCAAATTTAGATACTGTGGGAGTTTTAACACAGTATCAACCATTAATTTTAAATTCATATATAGGAGACGGTAAGCCTTGGGACTTAGATAGGCTGTATGGAGGTATAAACATACTTCCTCCATATCAAAGAGTTGGAGATTCTACTTGGTATTCTGGTACTGCTGATGCTATTTATCAAAATATTAATTTTATAGATCAATATGATCCTGAATATGTTTTAGTTCTTTCAGGGGATCACATATATAAAATGGACTATTCTTTAATGATTAATTACCATAAAGAAAAAAAAGCTGATTGTACTATCTCTGTAATAGATGTGACCTATGAAGAAGCTTCACGCTTTGGAATATTAAGTTCAAACCAGGATGGTCTCATAACTGAATTTGAAGAAAAACCTATTTATCCAAGAAGCACACTTGCCTCAATGGGTATCTATGTTTTTAATTGGAGCAAATTAAAAGAATATTTAGAATTGGATTCTATAGATTATCAATCTTCAAAAGATTTTGGAAAAAATGTTATACCTCGCATGTTAAATTCTGGAGAAAAATTATATTCATATGAATTTAAAGGTTACTGGAAAGATGTTGGAACAATTGATTCTTTATGGCAAGCAAATATGGATTTACTTGGTGACAATAAATTTGATTTAAATGGAGACTGGGTTATTTATTCAAGACATATGGAAAAACCACCTCATTTTATCGGGTCAAATGCATCAGTTAAAAATTCAATTATATCTGAAGGTGCTGTTATTTTAGGAACAGTTGAAAATTCCATAATATTTTCAGGAGTTAAAATTGGTGAAAATGCTGTTGTAAAAGATTCAGTTGTTATGGCTGATGTAAATATAGAAGAAAATGCAGTTATAAATTATTCAATAATAGATGAATTATGCTATATAAGCGAAAATAAAAAAGTAGGATATGAAAAAGAAAACAATGAAAATATTACAGTATTACCAAGAGAAAGTAAATTAATATAACAGCGCGGAGGTTAACTAACATATGAATACATTAGGTATTATTTTTTCAGATATGCAAGATTGGAATTTAAATGAATTAGCATCACATAGATCAGTTGCTGCAATCCCTTTTGGAGGCAGATATAGATTAGTAGATTTTACACTTTCAAATATGGTCAATTCAAATATAAGTAAAATGTGTATTATAACAAAAACAAATTACCGCTCTTTAATGGAACATGTTGGTACAGGAAAAGATTGGGATATGTCAAGAAAAAAAGGCGGAATACTTATATTTCCTCCTTATGCTACTGAAGAAAATAATGGCCTTTTTAAAGGAAGACTTGATGCATTAAAAAGGGTCTTAGGGTATATATTAGAATCTAAAGAAAAATATGTTGTTCTTTCAGATTGTGATATGATTTATAACATAGATTACAAAAATGTTATAAATTATCATAAAGAACAAAATGCAGATATAACGGCTGTATATACAAAAATAAATATAGATAAATCTAACTCAGTTCACAAAATTCTTTATAATTTTTCACCGGACGGACGTGCTGAAGATGTATTGGTTTACCCTGTTACAAGTGGCGAAAATAATGTAGGTCTTAACACTTGGGTTTTAAATAAAGATTTTCTTGTAAACTTAATTTATGATGCCATAGCTCGAAACTTGAAGGATTTCAACTATGATGTTTTATCTAAAAAAGTAAAATCTATTAAAATTTATGGTTACGAATATAAAGGTTACTATGCCCATATAGACTCTCTTAAAAGTTATTATGACCACAGCATGGAACTTTTATGCATGAATAAATTAAATAGCATATTCTATGCTCAAACTGGACCTATATATACAAAAACAAAGGATTCAGCCCCTACAAAATATGGTGAAAATGCGAAAGTTACATCATCACTTATTGCAAGTGGCTGTGAAATAGAAGGAACTGTGGAAAACAGCATAATATTTAGGGGTGTTAAAATAGGAAAAGGAACTGTAATTAAAAATTCTATTATAATGCAAAAAACTATTATAGGTGATTATGCAAAACTTGATTCAATAGTTACGGATACTTACACACATATAAAAAGCGAAAGAGTATTGCTTGGACATAAAAATTGTCCGTTCTTTATCAAAAAAAATTCAATCATTTAGCAAAAGAGGTGTATAATGAGTTTAAAAATAGCTTTCGCAACTGCTGAATCCGCACCGTTTATTGTCACAGGTGGATTAGGAGAAGTAGCAGGTTCTCTTACAAAATCCCTATCAAATAAGTACAAAGAAAATATAGATATAAGAGTAATTTTACCTTTATATAAAGGAATCAATAAAGAAAACTTAGAATTTATTACAGATACAACTGTAAACTTGTCATGGAGAAAACAGTATTGTGGTATATTTAGAAAAATCGAAAATAATGTTACCTATTATTTTATAGACAATGAATATTATTTTAAAAGAAATGATTTATATGGTCATTTTGATGACGGAGAAAGATTTGCCTTTTTCTCTAAAGCAGTATTACATATACTTCCTATAATTGATTTTAAACCTGACATTATTCATGCAAATGACTGGCAAACTGCACTTATTCCTGTTTATTTAAAAACAGTGTATAAGGATAATTTCTTATATAAAAATATTAAATCAATAATTACCATTCACAACATAGAATATCAAGGAAAATATGATTTAACAGCTTCTGAAGATGTTTTTGAACTAAGCAGTTATCATAAGGGTATCGTAGAATACAACGGATGCCTTAACTTATTAAAGGGTGCCCTTGATAGCGCCGATATTATCAGCACAGTCAGCAAAAGTTATGCAGAAGAAATTTTTGATGATTACTATGCCCATGGTCTTGCTGAAATATTAAAAAGAAACAGTTCTAAAGTAGTCGGCATATTAAATGGAATAGATACTTCTGTTTATGACCCTGATACAGATGCAGCTTTATTTAAAAATTATAATTCTCTGTGCATAAAAAACAAGTATTATAACAAAACTAACTTACAAAGAATGCTTGGTCTTCCACAAGATGAGAATATTCCCATAATAGCTATTATATCAAGACTTGTTTCGCACAAAGGCTTGGATTTAATTATTAATGGAATTGAAGAAATATTGCAAGAAAAAGTACAGTTCATTGTCCTTGGCAAAGGTGACAGAAGTTATGAGCTTTATTTTAAATCTCTTCAAGAAAGATATCACAATAAAGTAGCTGTAAAAATAGATTTTAATAACGATATGTCCAGAAAAATTTATGCTGGAGCTGATATTTTTCTCATGCCTTCAATTAGCGAACCATGTGGCATATCACAAATGATTGCATCAAGATATGGCACAATTCCTGTTGTAAGAGAAACTGGTGGATTAAAAGATTCAATCCATGACGCAAGTTTAGGAGCTGGCAATGGATTTACTTTTTATGAAAAAAGCCCTAATGCTTTAGTGGATTCTATAAAACGAGCATTATATGTTTATAATAATAAAGAAAATTGGAATAATTTAATAAAAACAGCTATGACTACCGATTTTAGTTGGAATCATTCTGCTGAAGATTATTATCAATTGTATTCAAATTTGAAGGAGCAAAGATGACTCAAAGATCAATAAACTCGAATCACATAATAAGCTTAATTGATCAAACTATATCAAGTTATTGGAATATTGATTCAAAAAATGCAAGTACAGTACAGTTATATAGAGCTTTATCAATTGTTATCAGAGATATGCTTATAAGAAAATATAATGCTTATAAGAAAAAAGTAGATGAATCTCAACAAAAACAAGTTTATTATATGTGCATGGAGTTTTTAGTAGGCAAGTCTTTAAAAAATAACTTATTTAATTTGAAACTGCATAAAGAGGCAGAAGAAGCACTAAAAAAATATAATGTTACATTAGAACAATTATATGCTATAGAAAAAGATGCTGGCCTTGGCAATGGTGGTTTGGGAAGACTTGCTTCATGTTTTATGGATTCCTTAGCAACACTTTCTTATCCTGCAACAGGATTTTCATTAAAATATGAATTTGGACTTTTTAAACAAAAAATAATAGACGGTTGGCAAACAGAACTTCCCGATGACTGGCTTTCTTCCTCCGATGTTTGGCTTGTACCTCGAACGGAAAACAGGGTTAAAGTAATCTTTTATGGTGAAATATATGAAGAGTGGACCCATGAAGGTTTAAAAATTCACCACCTAAATGCAACTGAAATTGAAGCTATACCATATGACATGATGATTTCAGGTTTTGACTCAGAAGCAGTGAGCTTATTAAGACTTTGGGAATCAAGAAGTATTAGAAGTATTGATATGAACTTGTTTTCTCAAGGTGATTATATAAAAGCATTAGCTGAAGATGCTATGGGTGAAGCAATAACAAAAGTGCTTTACCCTGCTGATAACCATGACAATGGTAAAATTTTAAGAATTAAACAGCAGTACTTCTTAGTTTCTGCTTCTGCTCAAAATATTGTAAATGACCATCTGAAAAAATACTGTACATTAAAAAATTTCAGCGAAAAAGTTTCTATCCATATTAATGATACTCATCCAGCGCTTATGATACCTGAATTAATGCGAATTTTTATGGATGAATATAATTATACATGGGATGATGCATGGAATATAGTAGTAAATACTGTGTCTTACACTAATCATACTGTCTTACAGGAAGCATTAGAAACTATCCAGGAAGAAGCTATTAAATTAGTTTTACCAAGAATTTATATGATCATATCTGAAATAAATACTCGTTTAATACAAGAAATCTCTTATAAATATAATGGTAATTATGAAAGAATAAATCAAATGTCCATAATTAATAAAGGATTAATTCACATGGCCAACCTTTGCATAGCTGGAAGTTACAGTATTAATGGCGTTGCAAAACTTCATACTGATATATTAAAACAATCAGTTTTTAGACCTTTTTACGAATACAATCCTTATAAATTTAAAAATATCACAAATGGCATAACTCATAGAAGATGGTTAGTTCAAGCAAATCCTGACTTAAATGAATTACTTATAAATTTATTAGGAAAAGATTATTACACTAAACCTGAAAAATTATCTTTTTTAAAAAATTATGAAAATGATGATTCTATTTTAAATGAACTTGAAAAAATTAAACAAAAGAACAAAAAAAAATTAGTTGATTATATTTATAAAAATAACAGAATAGAAACTGATATTAATTCTATATTTGATATTCAAGTAAAAAGACTTCATGAATATAAAAGACAGCTTTTAAATATTTTAAAAATAATCAGCATCATAATAGATATTAATGAAGGTAAAACTGTAGATTTAACTAAGGAAACATTTATATTTGGTGCAAAAGCTGCTCCAAGTTATTACAAAGCTAAAGAAATAATACAGCTTATTTGCGCTCTAAGCAGTTATATAAATAAAAATCAATTTATAAAAGAATATATTAATGTTGTATTTATAGAAAATTATTCTGTAAGTTCTGCAGAAATAATAATTCCAGCTGGAGAGCTCAGTGAACAAATTTCTTTGTCAGGAAAAGAAGCAAGCGGCACTGGAAATATGAAACTAATGTTAAATGGAGCTTTAACAATAGGTACATATGATGGAGCAAATATTGAAATACTTGAACAAGTAAAAGAGGAAAATTTCTTTCTTTTTGGACTTAAAGATTATGAAGTCGAGAAATTATGGAAAGATGGATATAATTCAATTCATTACTATCAAAAAAATGAAAAACTAAGAAAAATTATTGATTTCTTAAATAAAGGCATAGACGGAAAATCATTTGAATCCATTTCTAAATATTTATTAGGAGAATTTAGCGTTGGAGATCCTTATATGTGCTTTGCTGATTTTGATTCATATATGGGTGCCCATGATAAAGCTGTAAATATTTATTTTAAAAACAAAAGAAAATGGAATCAAATGTCACTTATTAATATTGCATCTGCCGGAATTTTTTCTTCTGACAGAACAATAAAACAGTACTCAAAAGAAATTTGGAATTTGAAACAAATATAATGGGGGATTTATGATAATTTTTAATAGCCAATCAGAAATTTTTAAATATCCCTTAGGTGCAATTAAAGAAAATGAGAAAATCACGCTTAATATTCATATTAAGCGTGATTTTACATGTTTACCTAAGGTCATTTTATATAAAAGAAATAATTATGATAAATATTTTTATAAAAGCTATGATTTAAAATGGATTGATACAATAAAAAATTATGATATTTATTCTGTAAGTTTTAGTGTAAGTGATTATGGGAATTATTATTACTCATTTTTAATAAATGATGATGAAAATAATGAAAATATATTTCCTAAAATGTATGAATTATTAGTTTATAAAGAAGATTACGAAACTCCTGAATGGATAAAAGGAGGAATAATATATCATATTTTTGTTGATAGGTTTAATAAGATTGGTGTAAATAATTTTAAACATAGGGATGATATAGTTTTTAGGAATTGGGGTGAACTTCCTTTTTATAAACCGAATGAAGAAGGAGAAATACTTAATAATGACTTTTTTGGTGGTAACTTAGAAGGCATCATAGAAAAACTGCCTTTTATCCACAGTTTAGGTGTAAATGCCATATACTTATCCCCAATTTTTGAAGCTTACTCTAATCACAAATATGATGTTGGCGATTATTTTAAAATAGATCCTTCTTTTGGTGATGAAGAAACATTAAAAAGACTATGTAATGAAGCTGCAAAATTAAATATTGGAATTATTTTAGACTTAGTGTTAAATCATTCAGGAGACGACAGCATTTATTTTAATAAACACAATACATATAACTCAATTGGAGCATACCAAAGCAAAAACTCACTTTATTATAATTGGTTTACATTTAAACATTACAATGATGATTATGATTGTTGGTGGGGAATAAAAACATTGCCTACATTAAATAAACAAAATAAAGACTATATTGATTTTGTAATGAATGAAAAAGGAGTTCTGAAACATTGGCTTAGATCTGGTGTCAAGGGATACAGGTTGGACGTTGCAGATGAACTTCCTAATGAATTTTTAAATAAGCTTAGGTCAAGTGTTAAATCTGAAAATAATAATGCCTTAATAATAGGTGAAGTTTGGGAAGATGCTTCAAACAAATTTTCCTATGACTATTTAAAAGAATACTTTTTAGGTCAGCAGCTTGATTCTGTAACAAATTACCCTTTAAAAGAAGCAATAATTTCCTTTATTTTAACTAAAAATTGTAATGTTCTTTACGAAACAATGAATTTATTAATAGAAAAATATCCTCAAAAAGTTTTAAACTGCTTGATGAACATTTTAGGAACCCATGATACTGTAAGAATTTTAACTGTATTAGGTAGTGAAAGCACACCGCACACAAAGGATGATATGGCAAAATTGCAATTATCAGAAAAAGAAAAAAATTACGGCATAAACATGTTAAAAATTGCATCCCTTTTGCAATTTACTTTGCCAGGTGTCCCATGCCTTTATTACGGTGACGAAGCAGGAGTTGAAGGATGGATTGACCCTTTTAACAGGCAATGCTATCCATGGGAAGAAGAAAACATAGAATTATTAGAGCATTATAAAATGTTAGGGGATTTAAGAAAAAACAGTATTTTTAAAGAAGGAAAATATAAATGCTTAGTTCATGATGAGGGTATTTTTGTTTTTGAAAGATATGATGATAATGAAAAAATTGTTA
>JARBUP010000120.1 GCA_029239575.1 Bacillota bacterium | reverse complement strand
CGGAGGTATTATGAAAGGAAAAAAATTTATTGCTTCATATAGTGGCGGAAAAGACAGCACTTTAGCCGTATATCGTGCCATTTCACAGGGTATGGAACCCCTACAGCTTATAACCACTTATAACTTAGATAAAGAAAGATCATGGTTTCATGGAATCCCCCAGCCTCTTTTAGATAGAATTTCAAAAGAAATGAATATTCCAATATCTTTAATTAAAACTACTGGTGAAGAATATGCACAAAATTTTGAAAAAAGACTTAAAGAAGCTAAAGCAGCTGGAGCTGAAGTTTGCGTTTTTGGTGATATAGATTTAGAAGAACATTTGAAATGGTGCACTAATAGATGCATAGCTGCAGGAATAGAAGCTTATTTCCCACTTTGGCAAGAATCAAGAAAGAAATTAGTTTATGAATTCATAGATGCAGGGTTTAAAACTATTATTACAGTTGTGGATACAAAACGTATGAATGAGAAATTTTTAGGACAAATATTAACTCGCGAACTTGCTGATGAAATTGAAAAATGTGGAGCTGATATATGTGGCGAAAATGGAGAATACCATACATTTGCATTTGACGGACCATTATTTTTAAATAAAGTTTCTTATACAACTGAAGAAAAAGTACATTCAGATAATTATGCCATACTACCTATCAAATAATAATAAACATTAAGATGTATTTTGAACGCAGTGAGAATCTATAAATAATTAAAACAAGATCTTTCGCTATCGCTCAGGACGACAATAAATCAACAAGCTAAGCAGCTAAATTAATAGCTGCTTTTATAATGTTCTTTATATTAATTCTTCTATTTGTTTTTTAGCAAGTTCACCGATAACATCATATCTGCTTATTGTAGCATCCAATCCTGCATCAAAAACTTCAGGAAGTTTTTCTTTATATACTTGAACTCCAGCATGTGTTATACCACCCTTTGTAGATACTCTATTGATTGTATCTTCAAAGCTTAAATTCTTTTCAAGCAGTAATCTTGCAGCACCCTCTAAGGATACTAAAAGCATGTGTTCAAGATCTTTAGAAGACACATTTTTAGAATGCTGAATTGCAGATGTAACAAATTCCTGCATAATAGCTGCGAAAAATCCTGGGAAACTTGCGGTCATATTTTGAGCAACTCTGATGTCTTCCTCATGCAAAATATTTACTTCACTTATTTTTCCTAACAACAATTCAAATAAAAATTTATTTTCATCTATAACGTGATCATTATGATATGCTAAAGTAACTCCCATGTTTACCATAGAAATCAATGTTGGCATAAATACGGTGATTCTTCCATTATGAATTTTACATAAATCTTCATTTAATACCATAGTTGTTGAAACCATCAAATAAGTGTCTTCTTGTAAAAACGGTTTAATTTCCTTAAGCACATTTGGTAAATTAAGAGGCTCTACACATAAAAATATTGTTTTGCAGCTTGCAGCAACTTCCATGTTGTCTTCACAAACATTGATGTCTGGATATTTCTCAAGCAATTTGTCTATGTTTGCTTTAGCACGGTTTGATGTGTAAATATTTTTTTCTTCCAATAATTTATGTTCTAAAAATTTATTCAACAACATATAACCAACATTACCTATTCCTATAAATCCAACTTTTCTATTCATTTTAATCCTCCAATTAATAATTATTATTATCTTTAAATTTTAAATTATAAATACATATTACTTAAACCTTTTTCTTTTTAATAAGAATAAAAAAATTCCGCTTCCTTGTATGATTAACAAAGAGGCGAAATTCCGCGGTACCACTCTAATTACAACATATAAATGCTGCATCTCATTTCATAACGGTTGTTGCCGTTTGGTTTTTTAAGCCAAATGCTCTAAGATAGGTTCAATACACAGAGGGACAAAAGCTTCTCACCTTCGCTTTCTCTCTTTAGACCATGTATATTTACTAATTCTCTTCATTGCAAATATTTAATTCATATACTATTTTAATTTTTAAATGATACTTTATAATAAACGGGCTTCTCGCAAGTTATACTTATGACGTTATTATAAATAATTTAAAGTGCACATTTAAATTATCTATAATAAAAAAGCATCTTTGTTCTTCCCCTTCACCCCTTTATTATAGCAAAATACTACTTTGGCTATAATATAAAAAACGCCTCTTTGTATATAACAAAGAGGCGTGTATACGCGGTACCACTCTAATTGCTGCATAAGCAGCATCTCATTTAAATAACGGTTTTGCCGTTTGGTTTTTTAAGCCAAATGCTCTGAGGTAGGTTCAATATACAGAGGGACAAAAGCTTCTCACCAACGCTTTCTCTCTTTAGACCATGTTAATTTACTAATCCTCTTCATTGCAAATATATATATTAATATTAATGGAAATATTAAACTAAATTTATGACTTTGTCAAGATATTTTTACTATAAACTATAAACTTAATTAAGCTTATTAAATACAAAGATCAAAATAACATAAATACGTTATTAAAATATATGTATTTGGGTATAATAATATTACATTAGGAGGTGTAAAATGAAAAAAATACTAATAGTAATATTAACATTTTTATTGTTTATGTTGTCAGCATGCGATACTAATGATAATGGCAACCTGAACAATAGTAAGCCAGAAGCTCTAAAAATCAATGATTATTTTCCAAACACTGAAAACACTAAATATGACTATGAAGGCGAAGGCAATGAGTTTGCATATTATACAGTGTACACAGATTATTCTAAAGATAATCGTATCCAAACAAGAACAAATAATGGCGGAACTGAAGTAGTAAAAGTTTTAGAAATTAAAGATGGTCAATTAATGGAAATTTTCTCAAGACCCGAAACATATTTTAGAGAAAACTTTTTGGATAAAGAATATGAGGGTGGAAATATTATATTAAAAGAACCATTGGAAAAAGGAAACACTTGGACTCTAAAAGATGGTTCAAAACGCACAATTACAAATGTAGATATGGAAATAACAACCCCTATGGGTACATACAAAACATTAGAAGTTACAACTGAAGCAAGTAATTATAAAAATGTAGATTATTATGCAAAAGATATAGGTTTGATTAAAACTATTAGTACAGGTGAAGGTTATGAAGTTTCTTCTACTTTAAGAACAATCGAAAAAGACGTTCCACTTATACAAAATGTAAATGTCTATTTTCCAAGTTTAGAAGAAGATACTTATTATTATATTACAAAGGAAATTTCTTTTAAAACAAATGATGATGCAAAAGATGTAATAGAAAAAATGGTTAAGGACAATGAAGACCAAGCAACAGTTATAAGTACAAATACAAAGTTAAACAGTTTATATTTAAATGATGAAGAAAACATGGTTTATGTGGACTTCTCCAAAGAATTTGTATCAGAAATGAATGCTGGTTCAGCATTTGAAGCTATGATACTTCAATCCATAACAAATACACTTGGAAATTATTATGGTGTCGATAAAGTTTATATAACTTTAGATGGAAAACCATATGAATCAGGACATATATTGATGAAAGAAAAAGAACCATTTACAGTAAATTTAGAAAAAACTAAACCACTAAGTTAAATTAATGCCTCCAAGCTGATTTTCAGTTTGGAGGTTTTTAAAATATCATTGTTAAATATTTATTTATATTGCATTATTTTAATTTATTGATATAATAAACATACTTAAACATTTATGAACATATTATAACATTTATAAAATACATATTGGGGGAATATCCATGTTACAAATTGAAAGAAGACAAATGATTATTCAATATCTTGAAGACCATGAAATTGCAACTGTAGAAGAACTTTCTAAATTGTTAAATGTGGCTCCTATGACTATAAGACGAGATTTACAATACTTAGAAGATAACGGTATCGCTACTCGAACATTTGGCGGAGCAGTTTTAAAATCAAAATTAATTGCAGAAATACCATATGAAAATAAAAGTCTCAGCAAAATAGATGAAAAAAAACGAATTGCTGAATATGCTGCATCACTTGTTCAAAACGGACAAGTAATTATATTGGATGCTGGCACTACTAATATGGAAATCGCAAAATTACTTATAAAAAAACAAAACTTGGTTATAGTTACAACAGATTTAAAAATTGCAGTATATATTTCATCAACAACTGATTTTAATGTTTTGTGCACTGGAGGCAATGTTCAAAATTCTACGGGTTCATGTTTAGGTTCAAATGCAGTTGATTTCTTAAAAGGAATTAATGCTGACATTTGTTTTATAGGAAGTAGCTCCATTGATGTAGAGCATGGAATAACAACTCCATCCCTTCAAAAATCAGATATAAAAAAACAAATGATAAAATGTTCTGAGTGTAAAATATTAGTTGCTGATAGTAGCAAATTTGGAAAAAAGAGTTTCATTAAAGTGTGTGATTTAAACCAATTTGAAAAAATTGTGACAGATAGCAGCTTAAATGAACATACTAATGTGGAAATAAAAAATAAAAATATTAATTTAATTTTAGTTTAACAGGAGAAAAAAAGCATGTCAAAAGTAGTAGTTATTGCTGATGATTTAACAGGAGCTAATGCAACTGGAGTTCTGCTTGCAAGACAAGGTTTTAAAGCAGCTACATTTTTAAATTTAAGCAAATATGATAAAGAAGAAAGCAAAGATTTGAATATTTTATCAATTAGCACTGACTCTAGAGCTATAGATAGTGATGAAGCATATGAAAAAGTAAAAAATATTGTAGAATTTTTTAAAGAAGATGATGTTACATTATTTTCTAAAAGAATTGATAGCACGTTAAGGGGTAACATAGGTCCTGAAATTTCTGCTGTATTAGATAATTTAAATAAAGAAACATATGCTATTGTTGTTCCTGCATTCCCATCATCGGGTAGAGTTTGCATAGGCGGATTTTTAATGGTTAATCAAATTCCTCTTGAAAAAACAGATGTTGCAAAAGATCCAAAAACACCTGTATTTACTTCAAGGGTTGTATCACTTATTGAACAACAAATAAATAAAAAAGTTGGATTTGTTGAACTTGACAAAGTTTTAAAAGGTGAAGAAACAATATTAAAATCATTGTTAAATGAAATTGGAAATGGATGTAAAGTTATCGTTGTTGATGCAACAACGGACGAAGACATTACAAAAATAGCAAAAGCTATTAAAAATTCTAAACTTAATATTGTAACTGTTGATCCAGGCCCATTTACAGCTGCTGTTGCAAAAGAATATCTTGAAGTTCCGAAAGTTTCTCCTGGACAAAAAGTAATGCTTACAGTTGGTAGCGTGTCTAACTTAACAAGAAAACAATTAGATGAGTTAAGATTAGAACACTCTCCTTTATTAGTTGAAGCAGATGCTAAAAAACTAATATATGACAATTCTAAAAAAGAAGAAATACAAAGAATTGTAAATAAGCTTATTAATGACATGGATGATTATGAAGTTATCGGAGTTATAACAACAAAAAATGAAAATGAAATATTAAACTTATCTTTAATAGCTAAAGATTTAAATATAACTGAAGATGAAGTTTCTCAAAGAATTAATAATGGTCTTGCAGAAATAACAACAACTTTATTAGAAAAAACTGAATCCCAAATTGGTGGTCTTTACACATCAGGTGGGGATGTTACTGTAGCAGTATGCAATGCTTTAGGATGTGCTGGTATAGAAGTTAAAGATGAAGTTTTACCACTTGCTGTTTATGGAAGACTTAGAAAAGGAATATACAACAACACACCTGTTATAACTAAAGGTGGACTTGTTGGAGATGAAAAAGCATTAATAAAATGCGTTAATTACCTTTTAACTAAATTATCTAATGAATATCATACAAAAGAACTAAAAGGAGAAAAATAAATGAGTAAACCAATAATAGGCATACCATTAGGAGATCCTGCTGGTATAGGTCCTGAAATTGTAGTTAAAGCGTTAAATAATAAAGAGATTTATGAAAATTGCAATCCTATAGTAATAGGCGAAAAAAACACTATTGAACAAGCTATGAAATTTTGCGGCATAACATTAAATATAAATGTTGTTGCAGAACCAAAAGAAGGAAAATATGAGTATGGAACTTTAGATATAATCGATTTAAATAACGTTGATATAAATTTACTTCAAATTGGAAAAGTTCAAGCCATGGGCGGAAAAGCTGCTTTTGAGTATATAAAAACAGTTACAAATTTAGCTCTTGATAAAAAAGTAGATGCCATAGCTACAACACCAATTAACAAAGAATCATTTAAAGCAGCAGAAGTTCCTTATATAGGACATACTGAAATACTTGAAGATTTAACTAAAACTTATAATCCTCTCACAATGTTCCAAGTACACGGCTTAAGAGTATTTTTCTTAACACGTCACGTGTCATTGAAAAAAGCATGTGAACTTGTTACAAAAGAAAGTGTTTATGAATTCATAAATAGATGCATTGAAGCATTAAAAGTTTTAGGAATTCAAAATCCTAAACTTGCTGTTGCAGGCTTAAATCCACACAGTGGAGAACATGGATTATTTGGATATGAAGAAGTTGATGAAATTGAACCGGCTGTAAAAAAAGCACAGTCAGAAAATATTGATGTTGTTGGTCCTGTTCCGGCTGATTCAGTATTTCATCAAGGTTTAAACGGAAGATATGATGCAGTATTATCTCTTTACCACGATCAAGGACATATTGCAACAAAAATGGTTGACTTTGATAGAACAATTTCTATAACAAACAACATGCCTTTCTTAAGAACCTCAGTTGACCATGGAACTGCTTTTGACATAGCAGGAACCGGTAAAGCTGGTGAAGTTAGCATGGTAGAAGCAATTAAATTAGCAGCATTATATGCTCCTAACTTTAATAAATAAATATTAATTATAAATTATAACGGAGGTTATTATGGAACAAGTAGTTGGCTCACAAATGATTTTAGGCCTTATAATTGGTATCACGATTTTGATAGTATTAATTTTAAAAACAAAAATACATGCATTTTTAGCACTTATTATTGCAGCAGCAGTAACAGGTTTAATAGGTGGTATGCCTTCAAATGCCGTGTTAGCTTCAATTTCTAAAGGTTTTGGAAATACTTTAGGAAGCATAGGTATCATAATCGGATTTGGCGTAATGATGGGAGAAATATTTGAAGCATCAGGCGCAGCTGAAAGAATGGCACA
This sequence comes from Bacillota bacterium, assembly GCA_029239575.1. Lineage (GTDB taxonomy): Bacteria > Bacillota > Clostridia > Tissierellales > Sedimentibacteraceae > Sedimentibacter. The sequence continues at coordinate 1,223 of JARBUP010000120.1, read as the reverse complement.
AACATTTATAAAAAAGCTTGGAAAAGGTAGAGAAGAAATCGCTCTTGCTATAACAGGATTTTTAGTTTCTATTCCAATATTCTGTGACTCAGGATTCGTTATTTTATCACCTTTAGCAAAAGCTATTTCAAGAAAAACTAAAAAATCAGTTATAACTCTTGGTGTAGCACTTGCAGCTGGACTTGTAATCACTCACTCTTTAGTTCCTCCTACGCCAGGACCTGTAGGAGTTGCAGGATTATTTAATGTAAGCGTAGGTTCTATAATTTTATGGGGTATTGTAATGGCTATACCTATGACTGCAGCAGCAGTTATATATGCAAGATATTTAGGAAAGAAAATATATCAACTTCCTACTGAAGATGGTGAAGATTGGATAAGACCTGCATATCAAGAACCAGTATATGATTCAATAGATGATAATAGTGGAAAAGAACTACCTTCAACATTTATGTCATTTGCTCCAATTATAATTCCAATAATATTAATTTTAATCAATACTGTTGCTACAGCTTTAAAAGCACAGGGACCAATTGTTAATGCATTCGTATTCTTAGGAACACCTGTTATAGCAGTAGGTATTGGTTTAATAGTTGCTATATATGGTTTAGCAGGTAAATATTCAAGAAGCGAAACAATTGATTTAATGGAAAGAGGAATTAAGTCAGCAGGTATAATCATCCTTGTAACAGGTGGTGGTGGAGCCCTTGGTATGGTTCTTCGTGATTCTGGTGCAGGAGATTATATTGCGCAAGTGATATCTAAAACTTCATTGCCAGCTATACTTCTTCCATTCGTAATTTCTTCATTAATAAGACTCATTCAAGGAAGCGGTACAGTTGCAATGGTTACATCAGCATCTATTACAGCACCAATTATTGCTACATTAAATGTTAACCCAGTATTTGCAGCATTAGCAGCTTGTACAGGTTCATTAGTTTATTCATACTTCAATGACAGCTACTACTGGGTTGTAAACAGAATGCTTGGTATCAAAGAGGCTAAAGAACAAATGAGAGTATGGTCAGTAACAACAACAATCATTTGGGCAGTAGGTTTCGTAGAATTAATGATATTAAACGCAATATTCTAAAAATAAAAATAACTATTGAAACAAGAAATTTAACAGCATTCGAATAAGTTCGTCGAATGCTGTTTGTTTTATATTTTCTACAGTTAATAATCTAATAGTAAATTGGGGACGAATCTTCTTAAGACATTAT
>JARBUP010000119.1 GCA_029239575.1 Bacillota bacterium | reverse complement strand
TCAGATGAAGATATAATAAATGCTATAAAATATCATACAACAGGTAGGGAGAATATGTCTTTGCTTGAGAAAGTTATTTTTATAGCTGATAAAATAGAACCTTATAGAAATTATGAGGGTGTAAATGAATTGAGAAAACTTGCTTATGATAATATAAATGAGTCAATAGTAAAATGCTTAGAAAGTACAATAAATTATGTAAAGCAGAGAGGTTTTGAGCTTGATGAACAATCTTTAAAAACTCTTGATTATTTAATTAGTGGAGGAAATAAATTTGAAACCAAATGAAAAAGATATTGAAATAATTTTAAAAGCATGTGATAATAAAAAGGCATATAATTTTGTAATATTAGATGTGTCTAAAATCAGTTCAATTACTGATTATTTTATTATTTGCAGTGGTAATAATGAAAGGCAAACTGTTGCCATAGCTGATGAAGTTATTGACAAAGCAGGAAAAGAAGGAATAGAAGTTCATTATAAAGAAGGTTTTGAAACGGGAAGATGGATTTTATTAGTTACTGATAACATCATTGTTCACGTATTCCATAAAGATGAAAGAGAAATGTATGATCTTGAATCACTATGGTTTGACAATAATTCAATTGACGTTGAACAATATGGAATAAATAATTGGAAATAATGGAGGAAGAAGATTATGAAAAATCAAATTATCAATACTACAAATGCACCTGCAGCAGTAGGACCTTATTCACAAGGCATTAAAGCTAATAATACAGTTTATGTATCAGGACAATTGCCAATAAACCCAGCAACAGGAGAATTATATAAAGGTGATGATATAAAAGAAGAAACTAAAATATCATTACAAAATGTAAAAGCTATATTAGAAGAAGCTGGAGCAACATTAGAAGACGTTGTTAAATGTACAGTTTTTATTAAAGACATGAATCAATTTGGTTTAATAAATGAAATGTATGCTGAATTCTTCGGAGATAATAAACCAGCAAGAGCATGTATAGAAGTTGCAAGACTTCCTAAAGATGCTAATGTTGAAATTGAAGCAATAGCAGTAATATAAGAATATGCATAAAACCCTATTTCCAATTTGGATATAGGGTTTTGTTTTTTAATTAAATATCTACACGATACTTTTTTCTTCTTCTTTTTCTATTTAATTTAATTTTTGTGCTGTTATAAACTTTTAATGAAAATACAAGTAGCAATAATATAATAACAAGAACCGTCATTGTTTTTACTATTGTAATTAATTTTCCCCCTGAAACATTAGTACTATTTACTTTTGTAGGTGTAATTAAATTTACACTACCTATTTCTTTACCTTCTAGTGAATATTCAATTTTTCCTACTACTTCATTTTTTTCTAAAGGTAAATCTATTTCATTAAATACAATCTTTGACTCAATGTTTTTTATTTCATCTTTGCTAATAAGTGTTGTAAAGTCTTTTTCTGTAATAGCAGATATTTCTTTACTGTCACCATTTTTTATTGTTAAATTTTGTACAAATGTATTTTTAGCTATTAAAATTGAACTTTTATAATTTGTAAATCCATAATTAAATAAGTTGTGGGCATCTTGATACATATCAAGTGATGCGCCTTTAAGACCAACCATAATTAATTCCGTTCCATCCTTTTGTGCTGTTGCGACCAAACTGTTTCCAGCCTCGGGTGTATATCCAGTTTTAACTCCTGTTACACCTTCATATAAAGGGCTTATATATGAACCATTAACATAAATTTGGCTTGAATTTGTGTTATATAAAAGTTTATTTAATGTAGTAAAATATCTTGGTTCAGATTTTTTGTTAGTTGTTTTTATTTCATATTTCTTAGTATTAACTATATTTCTAAATGTTTCATTTTCCATAGCATATTTTGTAATTAAAGCTAAATCATATGCTGTTGTGTAATGATTTTCATCGTGAAGTCCATGTGGATTGGCAAAATTTGTGTTATTTGCACCTAATTCTTTAGCTTTTTCATTCATCATTTTAATGAAGTCTTCTTCGTTTCCACCTATGTATTTAGCTACGGCTAAAGCAGCATCATTGGCAGATGGAAGCATAGTAGCATATAATAAATCTTTTAATGTCAATACTTCACCTGGTTCTAAGGCAATGTGGCTGCCGTCAATTTCATATGGCGTATCATCATCTATTTTTACTATGTCCGATAATTTTCCGTTTTCAATTGCAAGTATAGTAGTCATAATTTTTGTTAAACTTGCAGGATACATTTTTTTATTTGCATCTTTTTCTGCTATAACTGTCATAGTATTTGAATCAATCAATACTCCAGTTTCGCATAATATTTCAGGTTGTTCTTCAGCTTGTACAATTTGAACACCGCTTGACAATATAATTGAAAAGCTCAAAATATAAGTTAGTATTTTTTTAATCATGTTTTACTCCTTAGTTTTGTGCTATTATATTATATCAGAAAATTAAAAATTTGTAATTAAAAATTTTGTATTTTTCGCAAATTAATGTATAATATATATATCGCATTTTTTAAGGAGGCCGTAACGCATGAACAACAGCATTTACAAAAAAGGACTTGCGGTTGTTTTACTAATAGCTTTAATTTTAATGACTTTAATTGGTGTAAAACTTTCTAAAAAACAAAATGATATTAATTTTGAAGATTCTGGAGAAGTGATTTCAGAGAATAATTTAAATGTTAAAAGTATAGAAACAGAAAATGAAGTTAATATAATTATTGTTGATATTGATGGTGCTGTTAAAAATCCAGGAGTTTATAAATTTATTGACGGTGATAGAGTAAATGATGCTATAATAGAAGCTGGTGGACTTACTGAAAATGCTTATACTAAAGAATTAAATAAAGCGAGAAAATTAATAGACGGCGAAAAAATTTATATTTTACAACAAGGAGAAGAACCTATAGATTCTACAAATGATATCAATTCTTTGTACAGCGGTGAAAATAATATTAAAATTAATATTAATGTAGCAACAAAAGAAGAGCTGATGACCTTAAATGGAATCGGCGAAATATATGCAAATAGAATTATTGAATACAGAAATAAAAATAAATTTATATCTGTTGAACAAATTCAAAATGTTAATGGCATAGGTGAAAAAACTTTTGAAAAAATAAAGGATTTTATAACAACTGAATAGCAATAGTTAATAATTGTTAATTTAAATATATAAAGTGAGGTATACATATGAGCATAAAAGAAGTTAAATTAACTCAAATGACAAAAACAGCAGGCTGAGCTGCTAAAATTGGTCCAGAGACCCTTGCACAAGTTTTGTGCAATTTACCTAAATTTAGTGATCCAAATTTAATAGTAGGTTTAGAAACATCCGACGATGCATGTGTTTACAAAATAAATGATGAAATAGCTATGATTCAAACTGTAGATTTTTTTACTCCTGTTGTTGATGACCCATATTTATTTGGCCAGATAGCTGCTGCAAATTCACTAAGCGATGTTTATGCAATGGGTGGAGAACCTAAATTAGCTTTAAATATAATTGGTTTTCCAAATTGCTTAGATCCTCAAATTATGGCAGAAATATTAAAAGGTGGTGCTTCTAAAGTTATAGAAGCAGGAGCTACATTAGCAGGAGGACATTCTATTCAAGATGATGAACCAAAATATGGTTTATGTGTAACTGGTTTTATACATCCAAGCAAAATTCTTAAAAATTACGGATCAAAAGAAGGCGATGTTTTAATCCTTACAAAACCATTAGGAACAGGAATAATAAACACAGCGGTAAAAGCAGGTTTGGCAAACAAAAACGCTTTAGACGAAGCTATACATGTTATGACAAGTTTAAATAAAGAAGCAAAAGAAGTTTTTGAAAATTATCCAATTAATAGCTGTACAGATATTACTGGATTTGGTCTGATTGGACATTCAATTGAAATGGCTGAAAACAGCCAAGTTACTTTTGAGCTTGATTTAAATAATATACCTTTTATTCCTGAAACTATTGAATATGCACAAATGGGCTTAGTTCCAGGGGGAGCTTATAACAATAGAAATTATTTTAAAGATAAAATTAACTGTGAAAATATAAAAGAAGAATATTTGGATTTACTTTTTGATCCACAAACTTCTGGCGGTCTTTTAATTTCTGTAAATGAAAAATATGCTGATGATATTATTTTAGATTTACAAAATAATTTAAAAACACAATTTTCTGTTATAGGAAAAGTTTTAAAATATAATGATAAATATATTAAATTTAAAAATTAATATTATTAATACAAGGAACAGTATAACTGTTCCTTATATTGATGACAAAGGAGCTTACTATGGATAAAAATATTTTTTATAGGAATATACCTAAAGTAGATTTAATTATGGAATACGATGAGATAAAACGTTTATCCGAAGTGCATACAAGGGAACTAATATTAAATTCTGTAAGAAAAGTAATGGAAGATATTAGAGATTTAATTAACTCAAGCAATGACGAAGAAGAAATAAAAAATAAAATAAATAATGTTGTGGCAGATATAATTATAGATGTCAATAAATTTATTTCTTTTAATATGAAAAAAGTTATCAATGGAACTGGAACAATACTTCATACAAATTTAGGAAGAGCTGTTATATCTAAAGAATCAATAGAAAAGGCTTCTAAGTTAATGACAGGTTTTTCTAATTTAGAATATAATTTAGAGTTAGGGGAAAGAGGTTCAAGATATTCACATTTTGAAAAAATAATAACTAAAATTACTGGTGCTGAATCAGCTATGGCTGTAAACAATAATGCAGCAGCTGTTTTATTAATACTTAGCACTTTTGCTAAAAATAAAGAAGTTATAGTTTCAAGAGGTGAGCTTGTTGAAATAGGTGGTTCTTTTAGAGTGCCGGATATAATGGCACAAAGTAACGGACATTTAGTTGAAGTTGGAACAACAAATAAAACACATGTTTATGATTATGAACAAGCTATTAATGAAAATACTGCTGCATTATTAAAAGTACATACAAGCAATTATAAAATAGTTGGTTTTACTGAATCAGTTTCAGTAGAAGAGTTAGTTAATATAGCACACAAAAATAATATACCTTTAATCGAAGATATAGGAAGTGGTGTTTTAATAGATTTAAGCAAATATGGTTTAGATTATGAACCAACAGTTCAAGAATCTATAAAAGCTGGAGCTGATATAGTTTGTTTTAGTGGGGATAAACTTTTAGGTGGACCACAAGCAGGTATTATTGTTGGCAAAAAGCAATATATAGATAAAATTAAAAAACACCCACTTACAAGGGCTCTAAGAATTGATAAATTCACTGCTGCTTGTTTAGAATGTGTATTTCATGAATATATAGATGAAAATAAAGCTATAAAAAATGTACCTGTATTAAAAATGATTACAAAAGAATTAGAAGAAATAGAGATACAAGCATTGAATTTATTTAATAAATTAAGTGAATCCATAGGAAATTTATGTGAACTTGAAATAATGGACTGTGAATCTCAAATAGGGGGAGGCGCTCTTCCTTTACAAAGAATAAAAAGTAAATGTATTTCAATTATGCCAAAAAACATTTCAACATCATCTCTTGAAAAAAAATTAAGAATGCAAGAAACACCTATTGTGGGAAGAATTGCAAATGATAAATTTTTAATTGATTTAAGAACTATATTTGATGATGAAATAGAAATAATAAATGAGGCTTTTAAGGAAGTTTTAAATAGTTAATTGGAGGAGTCATGAAAAACGTAATTATAGGAACAGCTGGCCATATTGATCACGGAAAAACTACTTTAATAAAAGCATTAACAGGACGGGATACGGACAGATGGGAAGAAGAGAAAAGAAGAGGTATAACAATTGATTTAGGTTTTACATATTTTGATTTACCCGATGGAAATAAAGCGGGAATAGTTGATGTTCCTGGACATGAAAAATTTATTAAAAACATGGTTGCAGGCGTTATTGGCATGGATTTAGTTTTATTAGTTATAGCTGCAGATGAAGGCATTATGCCGCAAACGAGGGAACATATAAATATTTTAAACATTCTTGGAATAAAAAAGGGTATTGTAGTATTAACTAAATGTGATTTAGTGGATGAGGAATGGCTTTTTCTTGTTAAAGAAGATATAAAAGAAGAGCTAAATGGTACATTTTTACAAAATGCACCCATACAAGAAGTGTCTTCAATAACTAAATATGGCTTTAGTGATTTAATCAATACAATTTCTAAATTAACGCAAGACGAATTGGAAGAAAGAAATATTAATACAATTCCAAGACTTCCAATAGATAGATCATTTTCCATTTCTGGATTTGGTACTGTAATAACAGGAACTTTAATATCTGGTAAATTAAAAAAGGGTGATGAAGTAGAAATATATCCAATAAATAAGCTGGCTAAAATTCGTAATTTGCAAGTGCATTCTAAAGATGTTGAATATGCATTAGCTGGACAAAGAACAGCTGTAAATTTGCAAAATGTAAAGAAAAGTGAAATTTATAGAGGGTGTGTAATAGCTCCAGTTAACGCTATGAAAAACACAACTTTATTAGATGTTAAAATTAATTTGTTGAAAAATTCAAGAAGAATCGTAGAAAATAAATCAAGACTACACCTTTATACGGGAACAAGTGAAATTTTGTGCAGAATAGTGCTTCTTGACAAAAATGAACTTTCTCCAGGTGAAACTTGCTATGCTCAACTTATATTAGAAGAAGAAATAGCAGTTAGAAGAGGGGATAAATTTATTATACGTTTTTATTCACCTATGGAAACCATAGGGGGAGGAGAAATAATAGAGCCAATTCCAACTAAAAAGAAAAGATTTGATAATGATTTATTACAAGATTTAAAAATAAAAGAAAAAGGCTCAAATGAAGATGTAATAGAAAAAATCATAGGAGAAAATTCTAAAAAAATTCCATCATCCACAGATTTAGCAAGATTAACCGCTTTAACCATGGATGAAATTAAAAATAATATAATAAATCTTGAAAAAGAAGAAAAAATAACAGTTTTTAATATTAAATCCGATATATTTGTGTGGCATAAAAATTATGAAAGTGAAATAGAAAGCAGTCTACAAAAATATTTGATTTCATTTCACGAACAAAACAAATATAAAAAAGGTGTGAAAAAATCTGAAATAAAAAGTAAATTTTTTACTGAAATAAAACAGAATATTTTTGATGCGGTTATAATACATCTTTTAACTAAAAATATATTTAAAATTGATGGTGAGTATTTATCTTTATTTGATTTTAATATTATTCTTGATGAAAATTTTCTTAGTGCTCAAAACGAAATAATTAAATTAATAGAACAAGCAAAATATAATTTTATTAAACCTGAGGATATATTATCTAAGAATTTTAAAAATATAAATGGTTCAGATGTGTTAAATGTAATGATTGATGACAAAAAATTAATAAAGATAAGTGAAGATTGTATATTAACGGTAAGTTTATTCAATACATCAAAAGAGATTTTAGTTGATTTTATTAAAAAGAATGGAAAAATCACTGCTGCAGATTATAGAGATTTACTTGATACAAATAGAAAAAATGCAATAATTTTACTTGAATATTTTGATGCTATTAAAGTTACTAGAAGAAATGGAAATGACAGAGTGTTATTTTAATTGTAATTTCCATGCATTTATTATTCAAATTTTGCATAATTGTTTTACTATATTGTAATATTTTGCTTGACAATTCTTTATATTCACGATAATATTATGATAAAAAGTTTATTTTTTGTAACAAATTAATTTTAAGGAGCACAATGGATGAAAGTATTGATTGTAGATGATGAGCTTTTACTAATTAAGAGTCTTAAGTACAGTTTAGAACAAGACAATTATGAAGTAGACCAAGCTCTTAATGGAAATGAAGCTTTGAGAAAAGTAATTTCAGATGAATATGATATGATAATACTTGAACTAGTGCTTTCCGATATGGACGGATTAGAAGTTTGTCAAAAAATTAGAGAAAAATCAAGCGTTCCCGTATTAATATTAACTGCAAAAGATGAAGATATGAATAAAATTTTAGGCTTAGAATACGGTGCAGATGATTACATGACTAAACCTTTTAATATTTTAGAATTAAAAGCTAGGATTAAAGCAATTTTAAGAAGGACTAAGTCAGCTAACCAAAAAAACAGTGAACAAACAATTGTAGTTGATGATTTTATAATTAATGCATTGGGTAGAAAAGTAAGCTTAAATGGTCATGAAATAAATTTAACTGCTAAAGAGTTTGATTTGTTGCTTTTGCTTGCAACTAACCCTGGAAAAGTATTTTCAAGGGAAGAATTATTAGAAGTTATTTGGGGATATGAATATTTTGGTGATTTGAGAACTGTAGATGTACATGTTAGAAGACTTAGAGAAAAAATAGAAAA
>JARBUP010000118.1 GCA_029239575.1 Bacillota bacterium | reverse complement strand
AGCAGTTGAAATAGCTGCTGACACAATAGCTATTAAAATCAATCCGCTAAATGGTGAATATATTACATTATTTATAATATAAGGGAATATTTCATCAACCGTTTGGATTGATCTTATTGTTGGAACAAGGGTTCTTCCTCCTACACCAATAATAATAAGACCAATATATAAAGCCGATAATATAACAACAGAATAGCTAATCATTTTTGAAGCTGTTTTTGAATCTTTAGCAGATATAATTCGAATTGCATATTGTGGATTTGCGGCCAATCCTAATCCCCAGCCAAAAAAGGATGTAAAAACTACACTAGGAGGCATTTGACCTTTTGCAAAAGGATGTAACATTCCACCTTTTTCTGTTATATATGGAAAATCTAAAAATGGTCTTGTATTAATTAATTTTGCTTTTTCAAAAATTACTTTGATACCACCAGTATAATCTAAAACAATAACTAATGCTAAAATTATACCTATAATTACTAAAACTAAATTTAATGCATGTGTTTTAGCTACCGAAAATAATCCACCAAAGGTTATATAAATTATAAATAGATATATTAATATTATTGAAAATAAATAACTAATATCCAAAAGCTCAGAAATTACTATTCCAAAACCACGTATTTGAATAGTTATATAAAGCGTATATATAACAACAATCATCATACCACCAAGTGATTGAAGCCATTTACTGTTATATCTTAAGTAAAAAAATTCTGGAACTGTTAATATATCGTATTCCTTTAGTTTTGACGACATAATTAAAAGCATAAATGCTCCTAAAAACCATGGAACAATTCCATATAATACTGTGCTAATACCATATGCATATAAAGAACCAGTTACACCTTGCATTGAAGCCGCACTAAACCATGTAGCACAAAATGAAAATATACTTGCTGATAACCCCAATGAGTTACCTGCTACAAAAAAATCCCTCGAATTATTAGTCTTTTTAAATCCACTTTTACCAAAAAACAATAATAAAACTGTATATGCCGTAAAATATAAAAGATATATAATACTTTTATTCATATTTTCAATTCCTCTTTAAATTTATGAAAAACACTGTTGAAAACATTATCAGATATTATGTTATCAGAATATTTGAAAAAGTCAATGTGTTAGTTAGTTTTAACTTAAATTACTTTCATTCCCTTTTTAATATATAAAGATTTTTTATCTAATTTCAATTTATTAATTTGTACAAACATATAATTTCGATTATAATATATATAGTTACTCTATTTTTAAAAACATGTCCAAAAAAATAAAATACTATATATTTTAAAGGTGGCATTATGAATTATGAACAAGCGATTGAATTTATACGTGCAGTTAGCAACAACGGTACAAAGCAAGGACTGGAAAGAAATGGACGACTTACTGAACTCATGGGAAACCCTCAGGAAAATTATAAAATAGTTCATGTTACAGGTACAAACGGAAAAGGTTCAACATGTAATATGCTTAACAATGTGCTTATATCATCCGGTTATAAAACAGGCTTGTTTATAAGTCCTCATCTTGAGGAATTTAACGAAAGGATTCAAATTAATAATACTCCCATAGACAAAGATTCTCTTACGCGAATTGCTTCTGAAGTAAAAGAAAAAGTAGGGATAATGTATGATGAAGGATATAAAGAACTCACTGAATTTGAAATAATTACGGCCATTGGTTTTAAATATTTTGAAGAACAGAAAATTGACATTCTTGTTCTTGAAGTTGGTATGGGCGGTAGGCATGATGCAAGCAATGTTATAAAAAACAGTCTTGTTTCAGTGATTACTTCCATAAGCCTCGACCATACAGAATTTCTTGGTGATACAATTGAAAAAATTGCATATGAAAAAGCAGGAATAATAAAGGAAAAATCAAATGTTGTAATATATCCTCAAGATGAGACTATTAATAACGTAATAAAAGAAGAAGCTCAATTAAAAAATTCATCCGTATTTGAAGCAGATATAAAAAATATAAGACTAATAAATAGCGATTTAAATGGACAAACTATTGAATATTTAAAAAATGATATATTTAATCTTCCTGAATTAAAAATAAATTTTCTTGGGCCTCACCAACTTTATAATACTGTGACAGCGTTGCTGACTTTAGAAATTCTTAAAAATATTGGTCTAAACATAACTGAAAAAAGCATAATTAATGGTTTTAAGAATTGTTCATATATCGGACGATTCGAAATAATATGCAGAAACCCTTTTATAATTTTAGACGGTGCTCACAATCAAAATGGTATAGAATATTTCTCAAAATCAATTCAGGAAAACTTCAAAGACAAAAAAATTATTTTGTTTTATGGAATGCTTAAAGACAAGAACCCTGAAAGTGTTTTAGATTTTTTAATTCCAATTTGCGAAAAAATTTATACGCTAACACCAAATAGTCATAGAGCAATGAGTGCTATTGAACTAGCTGAATTAATCAATAATAGATTCGATATTCCTGTGAAACCATTAAATAACTGTCAAGAAGCATTTGAAATAGTCCAAAGCCTTCAACAAAATGACATAGTTGCTTTTGTTGGTTCACTATATTTAATTGGGGAAATCAGATCCTTATTGAAACAAAATAAAAATGTTCTTGCTTTTTAGCTAAATATTTAATAAATAAACAGCTGTATTTATATTATTACCCTTTATGACAGGTTACATATATAAATACAGCCGCTACTTACTTATATTTAAAACATTTCTGTATAAAACTCTAAATTTTGTTTTCCTAATTTTTCTTCCCAAACTATTTTCATTATATTTAATTCTTCAGAATAATCTGTCTTAGATTCATCCTTATCATATTGTAGAATTTCAAGGATTTCAATTTCAAATTGTTCTTGACCGTATTTATTCCAATCCTCTTGTAATTCATAATTCGGAAAGTTTTTTGCACTTAATTGAAATTTTGTGCTGTTCATTATACCTTTTAAATTTTGAGTTATTTTTAAAAAACATTTATTATTAGCTTTGCAGTGCACCATGAATATTCCCATTTCTGGTTTCATTTGTTTATACTGCTCTTTTAATTGTTTTTTTCTATCCATTTAATCTAATCACCTTCCGTTGTAACCCATTTCATTTAATAGTCTCGATAATGTACGCAATCTTTCACCTATGATTTCATCATCATCACTTAAAGCTTGGCTAAATAATTTAATGTCTTCATCTATTTTTTCATTGTCCGTACATACTTCTACTGTCATGGCATCACCTTGCAATCCTATTCGGTCTATAACTGTTTTTTCCTCATCATATAATTTTTTATAACGATAAGCTTCTTTAAAATGCAATTTAGTGCTACAAACTAAAATAGCTAAATCTAAAACTCTGTGAAGTGGCAATTCTTCTGATTGTCTTGACCACTTTTCTCCTGTATATCTCCATACTTTAGCAGATATATCTACTTTGCCTCTGTCATTCCATTGTGCCAATCCTACTGAAAGACCTTTTGCATCTGAATTATAAGCATTTCTGCCGTCAACATTTTCATAATTTTCTGAAACTATAACTGGTTTATGTTTTAAAGTTGTTGGAATTTTCATTTTATTCTCCTTTTATTTATTTCGAATTATTATATTTTCTTTTAAAAATTTCTTAGTATTATCAGATAATTTAAAATTTTTACCAATTTCACTGCCTGCCTTTTCTACCAACTGCAAGTAATTTGACAATTGTTCTTTTAATTCTTCAGGTGTTTCTTTTAAATATTTTCCACTTGAAAAATAAATCTCCCCAACTAATTCCATGTGCATTTTTTCTATACGATTAATCCAATGGGATGTGACGCTAAATTCTGATTCATCTAAATGTCCACAACTTGAAATCATCATCAATTTAGGCCCTTGAACATTTGATGACTTCAAATCTTTTTCTTCTTCTATACTTTTTTGTTGCTGTGGGCCACCAATCATTGTCATTCTATCCATAAATGTTTTTAACATACCGGATATATTTTCAAAATATACTGGTGAAGAAAAAGCAATAACATCTGCATCCCCCATTTCCATTAAAACACTTAACACATCATCACTTATAACACATTGTCCTGGTCCCTTAGTCCAACATATATGACAACCCATGCAATGTTCTATTCTTTTTTCAGATATATATATATTAACACTTTTTGCTCCAGCATTATTTGCTCCTTTTAAAAAAGCATTAACTAAAACATTTGTATTTCCGTCTTTTCCCTTTGGGCTTCCATTTATTACTACAATTTTCATAATAACTTCCTTTATATAAATTTACTTATTTACTAAATTAGTAAATTACTAACTTTAAAATGATTATAATATTTTATAGCAGAAATGTCAACAAAAATAAGTTAAGCACAAAAAAGGCTGCCTCGTTAAGAGGCAGCCCTATAAAAATATATAATTTTATTATTTTTTATCTTTGAGCTTCAAATTGTTTTAAAAGTTTTACAAATATTTCTGGAACTTTTAACATGTTTTCAGGTGTTTCAACATATGAAATACGGAACTGAGTACTTCCTGGATTGAACTCGCCTTCAGCTATATCATAGAAACCTTTTAAAGGTGCTACTAAAACAGTTGTTTGAACTCCGTTGTAATCAACAGCACCTTCTTGTGCACAATATAATACGAAGTCAATTGCATTAAATCCTGGTTTAACAACATTTCTTACATCGATTACTGTATATAAAGATGCATCAGGGCTTGAAATAATTAAACCTGGTTCTTGTTCTTTAAGACCACTGCTTACTTTTTTAATTAAATCGCCATAGTAATCACGAAGGCTTTTGCACCATCCAGCTATATCTTCTTTGCTTTCATGAGCTAATGCTCCAAATATGTACTGACCAATTACGTTAGCACATAAATTTGCAGTATATTCAGCTACAGAACGGTTGTTATATTCTGCACTATCAGTGATTAATGCGCCTATTCTTAAACCACATGCATTCCATACTTTAGAAGCAGTATCTAATCCTATTCTTCTTCCTTCTATTCCAGGTACGTCAGCATCAGTGATTCCCCAAATACTTACAAGTTCGCTACCTTCTACATAATATAATTCACGATAAGCTTCGTCACTTATCATCCACATATTATATTTTACACATAATTTAGCAAGTTCTTTTAATGTTTCATAGTCATAAAGTTGTCCTGTAGGGTTATCATAAGGTATAACAAGTAATGCTCCAGGATTGTTTTGTTTTATAGTTTCTTCAATTGTAGCCATATCTGGAAGATTAAATTTTCCGTCTTCATTTAAATGACGTTTAACTGTTACTGTTTTACGTCCAGTTCTTTCAGCAAAAGAAATATAATTTGTATACGCTGGATCTATCATCATTAGTGGTTTTTCATCAGTTCCTGCAGGCCCGCAAACTCCGATTAATAATAATTCCATTCCTGTAGAACCACCATCTGTTACTTGTACAAATAATTTACTTGTATCAAAGCCTTCACATTTAAGTATATTTTTGAACGCTTCTTGACATTCAACAGTACCAGCAGTACCTGAATATCTTACAACACCTTTAGCAAATGGACTTTCTGGTGCACCAAGTGCAAACATTCTTTTCATCATAGCAGGATTCATTGGAAGTGAAACGTTTCCTATACCTACATTTATTACTGCTTCAGGTTTTACTTTACGTTCATCATATTTCATCTGTGCTAATCTCACGTCAGAAGGAGTTCTTGACTCAAAGTGAGCTGACAATACTGGTTTATTCATTATTAATCCTCCAAAAATTTTTATTTTACATATTTTTGACTATTAAATTTTATTTATTTTACTAATTAAGTATAACATAATTATGTAATAATATTTATTAATTTTTATTAATTGTTATTATATATTTAGAGCTTAATTTAAACACTTATTTCATTTTTCAAAATATTTTTTCAAATTAAATTTTAATAAATTAAAAATTTTTAATATTTAAAATAAAAAATTTTATTTATAAAACGACAAAAAGGTTCGGCAAATGTCGAACCCTTAAAAGTCTTATGCAGTTAATTCATGCAAATTAATCCATGTTGTATTTCTTTTTGAAACGATCAACACGGCCGCCTTTATCGATAAACTTTTGTTTACCTGTAAAGAAAGGATGGCATTCTGAACAAATTTCAACTTTTATTTCATCTAATATTGAACCTGTTTCAAAAGTATTTCCACAAGCACATTTAACTGTTATTGTTTTATAATTTGGATGTATTCCTTCTTTCATACCGTTCACCTCTTTCTAATAACTTTATATTAAGTTAATTATTATTTATCAACATACTTTAAGAATTATAACATAATGGTTTATCTTTGACAATATTTTTTTGTATTAGTATATTAATTTTTACTAATTTTTTCATCTTATTATCTTTTACCCTTTTTTCCTGTTAATCAATAAAATTATTTTTTATTTTATCAGGATTTAAAGTAGCTGATGCTTCTTTAATAAATTCTTCATTTGATTTAGTTTTTACTAAACCATCAATCATTCTTTCTGTTACATCTGCTACTGAAAAATTGCTCAATGCTTTTCTTAACTGCCAAATTGTTTGTAATTCATCAGCATTTAACAACAATTCTTCTCTTCTTGTTCCAGATTTATTTATATCTATAGCAGGGAATACTCTTTTTTCTGAAAGTTTTCTGTCTAAATGTAGTTCCATATTTCCAGTGCCTTTAAATTCTTCAAATATTATATCATCCATTTTGCTTCCAGTTTCTACAAGTGCACTTGATAATATTGTTAAACTTCCACCAAATTCAATATTTCTTGCAGCTCCAAAAAATCTTTTTGGTCCATGCAATGCCCCTGGATCAAGACCGCCTGATAATGTTCTTCCAGTTGGTGGAATAGTCAAGTTGTATGCTCTTGCTAACCTTGTAATGCTATCTAATAATATTACAACATCCCTTCCATGCTCCACTAACCTTTTTGCTCTTTCCAAAACCATTTCAGCTACTTTTATATGATTTTTAGGAAGTTCATCAAATGTTGAATAAACAACATCCCCCTTTACAGATCTTTTCATATCTGTAACTTCTTCAGGTCTTTCATCTATTAATAGCATAATAATTTCTATTTCAGGATGATTTTCTGAAATGCTATTTGCTAATTTTTTTAGTATTGTTGTTTTACCTGCTTTAGGAGGCGCAACTATCATACCCCTTTGGCCTTTACCTATTGGAGCTACTAAATCTATTATTCTCATTGAAATTTCCAATGATGTTAGCTCAAGTTTTATTCTTTGATTTGGATATATAGGAATGAGTGTATCAAAATCTTTTCTTTTTCTTGCAAGTTCCGGGTTGTCGTCATTTACCTTTTTCACATATAACAATGCTTTAAATTTTTCTCCTTGTTTAGGAGGTCTTGTTATACCGCTTATTTTGTCTCCAGTTTTTAAATGGAATCTTCTAATTTGAGATGGTGATATATAAACATCATCTTCACTAGTTAAATAATTATTTGTTCTTAAAAAACCATAACCATCTTGATGTGTTTCTAATATTCCGCATACATTAAGTTCTTCACTATTTAAATCTATTTCGCCAGTAACTTTGTCCTGCATGTTTTTATTATCTTTTAAATTATCATCAACTTCCGCTTCTTCAGATTCCTCTATATCGATTATATCTTCTATTTCTAATTCTTTATCAGATTGTTCTTTTTCAAACAACTGTAGCGCCTTAGCTTTTTCAACATAATTTATATTTTCTTTTTCACTAAATGAATCACTGCTTAAATCATTGTTTGATTTTTGTATATCATAAGATTCTTTAATTTTTATAATCAACTCATCTTTTTTATATTTATAAGCATTATGAATTCCTCTTTGCTTTGCAAGTTCTTTTAGTTCTAAAGCCTTCAAATTATATAATTGGGCTAAATCCAAAAAAACACCTCCTTATGACTCATTCTTTTGTATTTTCTGTAATGGGATAATTAGATATGTACGATGGGTTATAAAACTGTATTATCATAACATTTTCAATGATTTTAGTCAAGTTTTTTTTATATATGATTACATGTATGATTGTTTTATTTTTGTCATTAAGATTGACATAATAATTTATTAATCCTATAATATAATTAACATCTAAAAAGTTACTCCGTGACTTTTTGGCAATTATATGTACCATATTATTTAAAATAAAGGGGTCGACAAAATGATTGATATAAGCATTTGTGTAGGTAGCGCATGTCATTTAAAAGGTTCTTATGAAGTTATAGAAAAATTTAAATCTTGTTTAAACCACAACAATTTAGCAGATAAATTAGTTATAAAAGCTGCATTTTGTTTAGGGCATTGTACTGAAGCAGTATCAGTAAAATTTATAGATAAAATATATTCAGTTGAACCAGAAACAGCTGAAGCTTTTTTTAATGAAATTGTAGTTGG
>JARBUP010000117.1 GCA_029239575.1 Bacillota bacterium | reverse complement strand
AGCATTGTCAGGACATCTTAATTCACACATTCCACAAGATATACATTTTTCTCTTTCAGCTATTACTATTTTCTCGTTTTCAATCTTAAGAACTTGCTTAGGGCAAAATGCAACACATACACTACAACCCTTACACCAGTCTACGTTTGTAACAAGATTCTTTTTATTTGCCATTTAATGAAACCTCCATAAGTATTTCTTCCACATTAATATCATAGCACATAATAAAAAATTTGCAAGAAAAAAATCATAAAAAATCTAAATTGCAAGAATAAATTCATTACATGCAAAATTCAATTATATATTATATAAAAACTATAAGTAACATCAAAAAACTACAAAAAAATGCATGATGGCATTAAAACCAATCATGCATTTTTTTTAGTTCTTTTCAACTATAAATAACTCAGGTGGATTGTTTTCTTTATTAATTATTCTTAAATTAATAACATTATAATCTGATTTATTTAAGTTATTTAAAAAATTTGTTATTTCTTTAATTTCTGTTCCTGAATCATGTGATATATAAGTTGTTATATATATTCTTCCGTCCGTATCTAAAAGAGGAAGTAAGTTTTCAATTGCTTTTATTGTTGTGCTTGGGTTTGTTGTTATTTTTTTATCAGAAAACGGCAAATACCCTAAGTTAAAAAGTGCTGCGTTTACTTTTTCTGATACATATTTATTAATAAATTCATGTGAATCTTTAATTATATTATAGTTTTTGAAATTCAAATTAGTAGAAAGCAATGTATTTGTTCTTTCTACAGCTTGTTGTTGGAGATCAAATGCAGTTACTTGCCCTGATGGTCCTGCTTCTTTGCATAAAAATAATGTATCAAAGCCATTTCCACATGTAGCATCAACAAAATTAAGATCATTTCTACCACCATAACTTTGTGATATAAGTAGATGAACAAATTCTACAATCTTACCATACTTTAAATTTTCCATAATTAATCCCCCTGATGTTTTAAAAATTTAATTTCCATATCACTTAAATTAAGCCATTTTCCGGGTTTTAGATCATTAAGTTCAATTTCTCCGAAACTTATTCGTTTTAAAGCTTTAACTTCATGTCCTACTGCATTAAACATTTTTCTTACTTGTCTGTTTTTTCCTTCATAAATACTTATTTCTACTTTCGAAGTATTATTAATACTTGTTAATAATTTTACATTTGCAGGAGCAGTTTTATATATTTCATCAATTATTACTCCAGTTTTAAGTTTGTTAATTGCATCTTGACTTATATGTCCATCAATCTCAGCTACATATGTCTTATATATATGATATTTAGGATGCATAAGTTTATTAGCTAAATCTCCATCGTTAGTCAACAATAATAAACCTGATGTGTTATAATCAAGACGCCCTATAGGATAAATTCTTTCGTTAATATCAATTAAATCTATCACGGTATCTCTGTTAAACTGGTCTTTTACAGTAGTGACATATCCTGTCGGTTTATTTAATTTTATATAAATAAAATTTATATTTTTATTTATTGTTTTATCTTCAACTAAAACAACATCTTTTTCATCATCTATTTTAGATCCAAGTGTATTTACAACTACACCATTTACTTTTACTTTGCCACTTAATATTAGTTCTTCTGCTTTTCTTCTTGACGTTACACCACAGCTTGCTATATATTTTTGAAGTCTTTCTTCTCCCATAATACCTACCTTATATATAATATGTCTATATATAGTATAATATATTTATTTAATTTTGAAAAGGTAAAAAAACAGTTTGATATATATTCATAGATCAAACCGTTGTGTTTTAATATATAAAATGTAATATTTTATATTTAAATTATTTTTCACCAACTATGTGTCCTGTAAAAATTACTTTATCTTTTAAGTATATTTGGTATGTTCCAAATTCGATATTATCATTACCACTACTTTTGATAGGTTCTGTAATATTTGAAACAAATTTTATTTCGCTTTTTTCTTTTTCAGTTAAAACATAACTAAATTTTTCTAAAGCAAAAACTGGTTCGCCATTGCTTGTTTCCGAAATAAATTGTCCTTCATCAACTATGTTGTAACTTTTATAATTTTCAAATGCCCAATCAAATATATTATAACTGTCTTGGAACCAACTGTTATCATTTAAAACAACTACAATTATTTCAGTATCATCTTTTTTAGCAGAAGCTGCTAAACATCTTCCAGCTGCTTTTGTATATCCTATTTTAATTCCATTTCCATATTCATATTGGTGAACTACTTTATTTTTATTGTACAAAACTGTATTTAAACTATTTGCTTTATATAATTTTGCAGATGCAATTTCACTAAAAAGTTCATTTTCTAAAGCATATTTGCTTATTAAAGCTAAATCATATGCTGTTGTATAATGGTTCTCATCATGAAGCCCACTTGGATTAGAAAAATTAGTATTATAAGCACCAATTTCCTTTGCTTTTTCATTCATTTTATTTATAAAATTTTCTACATTGTTTTTACCTGCTTTATATGCAAGTACTGTTGCAGCATCATTTCCAGAACGAAGCATTGTTCCATATAATAAATCTTTAATGGATACCTTTTGTTTTGGCTTTAGATATAAACTTGATCCTTCAATATTTGTACAAGATTCTGGGATTTCAATTATTTTGTTTGTATCATTTAAATTCTCTATAGCTAAAATAGTAGTCATTATTTTTGTAGTACTTGCCATAGGAAGCTTTTGATCAGCGTTATTAGAACATAATATCCTTCCAGATTTTGCATCCATAGCTATATAGGACTGAGCATAAATTGGGGGTACTGCAAAAGCATTTATAAAACTACTTATAAATAGAGTAATTAAAATTGTAAATATAAATATCTTATAAAACCTTTGTTTCACTGTTTCTCTTCTCCTTTGCATCTTTTATTACAGACATTATGTTTAATATGGAAGAAGTTAAATCACTTGTTATTGTTTCATTATTTATGTTTATTGTTTTAACCTCTTCTTTAGTTTCATAAATAAGTATTTGTGGATTAAGTTGTAAATTAACATATGCTGCACCTGCAAAAGGTTTTAAATCAACAGATCTGAATTTTTTATCTATGTCGCTTCCTCCAATTACAAAATTCATATTCAATTTTGATATTGCTAAATAATTAGAATTTTCATATGAAATTTTGCTACTTATTAGCTTTTCGTTCTCTGTTAAACTGTTAATATTATCTAATGTTGTTTTTATTATACTTTCTATATCCTTAGCCATAATTTTCCCCTTTTTTAAATTTGATTTAATAGTATTTTCCCCTAAAATTTGAAAATTATAACATAAAAAAGCACATTTCTTAAGAAATGTGCTTTTTTATAAGAGGATTTTTTAATACAATATTAACCACATTAAATTCTATGGCCATGGATGATTGATTATTGCAACTCTCCGGATATAAATATATATTTTTAATAAAGAAAATTCTAAGTACCCTATCAAAATATTTTTTATATTTTTCAAATTTTTTATAATATGTATTATATCTTATTTTAGTTTTACGATTATGGTATTTGTTAAGAAGTTTTCTTATTAATACTTCATAATACAAACATTTATTGAAGCTATAAATTTTTTTAAAAAATATAAAATCTATATTTATCATAACAAAAGTGATAGCAACATTAATTTTAAAGCTTAATACAAAATTGAAATAAAAAAATAACAATCCCCCAATTATTATGATTAATGCTGTAAGTAAACTCATAGATGTTAAGCTTCATTCTCCTCATCTTTTTCTGTTTTTAAAGCTGGAAGTTCATCAATTGATTTTAAACCAAAATGTTTTAAAAATTCATCAGTTGTGGCATATAATGTTGGTCTTCCCGGTTTATCAATTTTACCTACTTCTTTAATTAAATTTTTATCGATAAGTCCTTTTATTACATTTGAACATTTTACTCCCCTTATCAATTCTATTTCTACTTTAGTAACAGGTTGTTCATAAGCTATTATGGACAGTGTTTCCATAGCAGCTGATGATAAACTTTTGTTAACCTGAGTTTGAAGTAAACTCTGAATAAAATCGAAATTTTCTTTTTTAGTTGTTAGCTGATAAGAGTTACCAAATTTTTGAATTATTAAACCTCTTTCAGTATCTTGTTCGAAACTTTCGGACATTTGGTTTAATAATACAGTTATTTCGCTTGCTTTTATATTTAAAATTTTTGAAATTTCATTAATGTTTAAGGGCTCACCCCATGCAAAAAGCAAAGATTCAATTATACCTTTTAAATTTTTATTGTTCATCGTTCCCTGCCTACATTGTAATTATTAATATATCGCTGTAAGTATCATTTTGAAAAATTCTAATTCCTTGTGTATTAGAAATTTCTAATACAGCTAAAAAGTTTGTTATTACAAATTCTTTAGTTATTTTAGTTTGCTCTTTAATTGTATTAAACAATGATACACGACCATGCTCTTTTAATTTTTTCATTAAATTATCCATGCATTCTTTAACGCTGAATGTTTCTTTATATATTTTATAAGAATTTTCATGTTCAATTTTAATATTTTGTTTTTTTATAAGAGATAAATATATATTATATAATTCATAAATATTTATTTCATTTAATGAAAGCTGCTCTACTTTTACATCGCTTGTAATTGCTATTTCTTCCTTTGGCTTTGAAAAGTAGAAGCTGCTTTCATTTTCATATTGCTTTAATTGTTCTGCGACATCTTTAAACATTTTATATTCCAATAATTTGTTAACGAGTTCGGCCCTTGGGTCTTCTTGATTTTCTTTAACAGGCAGAAGCATATGTGCCTTAATTTCTATTAATGTAGCTGCCATAAGAATAAACTCGCTTGTTATGTTCATATTAAATTGTCTCATTTGATCAAGGTAATCAAGGTATTGTTCTGTAATTTCAGATATTGGAATGTCATAAATACTTATTTCTTTTTTTTCTATTAAATGAAATAATAGATCAAAGGGCCCTTGAAAAACACATAAATTAACGGAATATTCCATATTTAACCTCAGTACTTTATTTAATTAAATTGCTTAATAATTTGCTTGAATAAAATTTTATAAATGATATTTTCTCAACATCTTTCTCAGGATATAAATCATATTCTCCTAAAACTTGATTATCTTTAGAAATAACCATTTTACCAACAATAGTATCTTTTGAAATAGGAGCTTTTAATTTAGTCTCCAGTACATATTGTACATTAAAATCTTCTTTTTTACTATTACTATTTGTAAAATAATTAATATTTTCATTACAAACTATATTAAATGTATCATGCTTTCCTAAGTAAATAGGTGAGGTTTTTAAAACTTCTCCCTTTTTTCCAAACAACATATTTTTATAATTTGCAAATCCATCATTTAATAATTTTGTTGTTTCAGCAAATCTAACTTTTGAATTGTCAACGCCTAATACAACAGCTATTAAAGTTGTATCATTTCTTTTAGCAGCTGCGGAAAAACAATATTTTGCTTCATTTGTATAACCAGTTTTACCTCCTAAAAGACCATCATAATTATTTATAAGTCTGTTAGTATTAACTAAAACTTGTTCAGAATCTTTTTCTTTTCCTACTAAAATGCTATCCATCCAAGTAAGCATATATTTGTTTACATAATCATATTTTAGTAACTCTTTTGTCATTAAAGCTATATCGTATGCTGTTGTATAATGCTGATCTACTGGTAAACCTGTAACATTTACAAAATTAGTATTTTTCATACCTAATTCTATTGCTTTGTCATTCATTGCTTTAGCAGCGCCTTCTTCAGAACCATAAAGAAATTCTGCCACAGCTACGGATGCATCATTAGCTGAACGCATGCAAATAGCTTTTAACATACTTTCTACACTTTGAACTTCATTTGCTTCTAAGAAAACTTGGCTTCCACCCATGCCTGAAGCATATTCTGAAACCGTTAATTCTTGATTTAAAGCAATTTCACCTGAGTTCAATTTCTCTGAGATAAGCACTAAAAGCATTATTTTTGTTATACTTGCAGGTGCCATTTTATCATCTTTATTTTTTTCAAACAATATTTGACCACCATCTGCATGTATTAAAACAGCTGATTTTGATTGCAAACTGTCAGGTTCAATAGCAAATGCATTTAAAGGCATGGAACAGAAAAGCATCATTACAAAAAACAATATGGCTATTTTTTTCTTCATAAAAATTACCTCCTTTTATCTTTATGAATTAGAATAACCATATTTTATTTAAGTATTCATGACATGTAGCTTTTAAACGTTTAGATGTTTTAGGGACGGTCCTTCTTTTTAACGTGGTCTAGCTTTAGGGCTTTAAGGACCGTCCCTGTTTGTCGAATAAGCAGTAATTTAGTCTATTTCCTAAGCAATTAAATTATATCATTTAATATACTATAACCTTCTATTTGGTTATTAATATTCAACATATGAAGTATTGTTTTGCCTATACATGAAAATGTATCAAGAGTTCCAAAATTAATATTTTGTTTTATTGATTTTCCGTAAATTATTAAAGGAATATATTCTCTTGAATGATCAGTACTTTCTGTTGTTGGATCACAACCATGATCTGCAGTTATAATTAAAACATCATCATCTTTTAAACTTGCCATAATTTCTGGCAATTTAAGATCAAAATATTCAAGTGCTTCTGCATATCCTTTTAAATCATTTCTATGTCCATAAATCATATCAAAATCAACTAAATTAGTGAATATTAAACCTTCGAAATTTTCGTTTAAAGCGTTGATTGTTGCAGAAATTCCATCTTCATTATTTGTTGTGTGATTAGATTTTGTAATTCCTCTATTAACAAAAATATCTTCAATTTTACCTATGGCGAAAACTTCTTTGTTATTATTTTTAATAAAATCAAGCATTGTATCTTTCGGTGGAACTAATGAGAAATCTTTTCTGTTTTTTGTTCTTATAAAATTATTTTCTGAACCTAAAAATGGTCTTGCAATAACTCTACCTACTCCATGTTCTCCTTGAAGCATTTCTCTTGCTGTTTTACATATTTGGTATAATTCATTTAAAGGAACAACTTCTTCGTGTGCAGCTATTTGAAAAACACTGTCCGCTGATGTATAAACAATCAAATCACCTGATTCTACATGTTTCTGTCCTAAAACTTGTATAATTTCTGTACCAGATGCAGGGTAATTACCAATTGTTTTTCTTCCAACTTTATTTTCAAATTCCTTTATAAAGCTTGCAGGAAATCCATTTGGATATGTTGGAAATGGATTTTGCAAAGATATACCACTTATTTCCCAATGACCAGTTGTTGTATCCTTGCCTTTTGATTTTTCATTACATTTACCTACAGAACCTATAAAATTATCCGATTTTTTTAAATCTTCTAGTCCTTCTATATTTAAAAGCCCTAATTTTTCTAAGTTAGGTAGTGAAAAATTATGTTTATTTTTATATATGTTTTTTATAGTATTGCTTCCTTCGTCACCGTATTCATTTGCATCAGGAAGTTCTCCTATTCCTACGCTGTCTAATACTATCAATACTGCTCTCTTTATCATTTTAATTCTCCTTTGCTATTAAAATTTATTTATACCCTTGGAAAAGTCTTTTTAAACACTTCAAGAGATTTAATTTCTATACTGTTTAAATAATTCTGTGTTGCTGCTAATGTTGTTAAACCCATTAATTCTTGAACAGTACGAAGATCTGCTCCATGGGTTAAAAGATGTACTGCAAATGAATTTCTTAATATTTGTGGAGACAATTCTTTTGTATTTTGTAGATTATTCTCATAATATTTTAATATTTTCCATATTCCCTGTCTTGAAATATTTTCTCCATTTGAATTAATAAATAAAAATTCATTAGCTACTTTGCTTTTAATATTTCTAAAATTATTAATATAATTCATAATAGCATTTTTTGATATGTCACTTAAAGGTAAAATTCTTTCCTTTGTTCCTTCTATGTTTATAATTCCTGCATTTAAATTAACATCAATAATTTTTAAACTTATTAACTCAGTAACTTTAATACCTGAAGAATATAAAAGCTCTAATATAGCACTGTCTCTTGAGCCCTTGAATGTATTTATGTTAGGAATATTCATAAGTTCAGTGATTTGGTCTTCAGATAATATATGAGGTACTTTTTTTACTTGTTTTGGGCTGTGAATGCTTAGTGCTGGATTATCTATTACAGATTTATCTTTTTTCAAATATTCGAAAAAATTTTTAAGAGAAGAAATTGTTCTTGAAATAGTCGATGAGCTTTTACCTTGTTTTTGCATATCAACTAAATATGTAAGTATTTGTGCTTTTTTTGTATGTTCAATAGTTATTTTGTAATTGTCATTTAAGTATTCATTAAAACCAATTACATCATAAATATAGGAACTTATAGTGTTTACACTTAAGTTTTTAAGAGTTAAATATTCTTTATA
>JARBUP010000116.1 GCA_029239575.1 Bacillota bacterium | reverse complement strand
AATGACACATATGCTTGTACATTATCTTTATATATTTATTTTTGTATATTTCCAAATTTCGTAAATTGTCCAATCCACGCAAGTTCTACAGTTCCTACTGGACCATTTCTTTGTTTCGTTATAATTACTTCTGTTATACCCTTTTTTTCAGATTCTTCTTTGTGATAATATTCATCACGATAAAGCATCATAACAACGTCAGCATCCTGCTCTATTGCTCCAGACTCTCTTAAGTCAGACATTATAGGCCTATGATCCTGTCTAAGCTCAGGAGCACGGGATAACTGCGAAAGAGCTATTACAGGGCAATTAAGTTCCCTTGCTAATGCTTTTAATCCTCTTGATATGTTTGAAATTTCCTGCTGCCTGTTTGAAGAGTTGCTGCTACCGTCGGACATTAACTGAAGATAATCCACTATTATTATGTCAAGTCCTTTTTCCATTTTAAGCCTACGGCATTTAGACATCATTTCAAACATGGATATGGAAGCAGTATCATCAATAAAAACATTATAATTAGATACTGTACTCATAGTTGCTAATAATCTGTTCCAATCCTCGTCGTCTAAATTACCCGATCTTAATTTATTGCTTTCAACCATGGATTCCATGGAAATAATTCTTTGAACATATTGTTCCTTTGACATCTCCAAACTAAAAAGAGCACAGGAAGCTCCAGATTTAACAGCATTCATTGCAATATTAAGAGCAAGGGCAGTTTTACCCATGGAAGGTCTTGCTGCAAGCAAAATTAAATCTGAACGCTGCATACCTGATGTCATTCTGTCCAAATCATCATAGCCAGTTGTAATACCAGTAAGACTTCCTTTAGTCATTGCTCTTTCTTCTAACTGATTAAAAACATTCATCAAAACATCTTTTATATCTGTAAAAGAATTAATATTTCTGTTTTGGGAAATAGAAAATATCCTTGTTTCAGCAAGCTCAATTATTTTTTGAACTTCTTCATTTTCTTTATACCCTTTTTCAATTATTTCATTTGAAGTATTTATAAGTTTTCTTAGAGTTGATTTTTCTTTTATAATATTACAATATGCTTCTACGTTTTTAGAAGTTATTATGTTATCAGTTAATTTTACTAAATATTCAAAACCGCCTACAAAATTTATTTTTTCCCTTATTTTTAGTTCTTCAGTTACAGTTAAAGCATCTACAGGAATATTTTGCATATGAACATTTTTTATAGCGTCATATATTTCTTTGTTAGCTTCAAAATAAAAGTCTTCAGTTGAAAGAAGGTTAATAATTTTTTCAACTGCAACATGATCTAAAAGTGCTGCAGCTAAAACTGTTTGTTCGGCTTCTGTACTGTGGGGCGGAACTTTGCCAAAATTAATTAAGTCAGACATTTATTGACCCCACTATTTTTCTGTTACTATAACTGTCATTTTAGCAGTTACTTTAGAATGAAGCTTAACTTTAACTGCATATTCTCCAACGGATTTAATAGTTTCATCAAGCTCTAACTTTCTTTTGTCTATAGCTATGCCATTAACTTTTTCAAGATGCTCAGCAATTTCTTTTGTAGTTATAGATCCGAATAACTTTCCATTTTCACCAGTTTTTGATTTAATTACTATTGTAACTTTAGTTAATTCTTCTTCAAGTTTCTTAGCATCATCATAAATTTCTTTTTCTTTTGCTTCCTGTTGTTTTTTAGCATTTTCTAAATTTTTTAAATTAACTGGTGTTGCTTCTATAGCTAAATTTTTAGGGAATAAAAAGTTTCTTGCATAACCATCTTTTGCATTAATTAAAGAACCCTTTTTACCAACATTTTTAACATCTTCTAATAAAATTACTTTCATTTTAATTTACTCTCCTCTTTATATTTCTCAATTGCATCATATAATTTTTGTTTTGCTTCATCCATATCATTTGTTTGAATTTGAGCACCAGCCATGTTTAAATGACCACCGCCTCCTAAATATTCCATTATGAGCTGAACATTCACATTACCTAAAGAACGTCCGCTTATATTTATATAATCTTTGTTTCTTACAAGAACAAAGCTTAATTTAACATCTTTTATAGTCAAAAGTT
This sequence comes from Bacillota bacterium, assembly GCA_029239575.1. GTDB lineage: Bacteria > Bacillota > Clostridia > Tissierellales > Sedimentibacteraceae > Sedimentibacter. The sequence goes on along the minus strand of JARBUP010000116.1, from coordinate 6,348 downwards.
CATCCGCACTTTGTGCAGCTATTACATTTGAATTTTCTGCTATTTCATCAATATATGATATGGCTACATCGCCATATTTTAATTCGGATTTTTCAATTATTTCAGTTTTCTTTTTCATTGAATCAAGGTCTTCATTGAAAAGCTCCTTAACATCAACAGTGTCAGCTCCATTTCTTCTTAAAAATGATGCTGCTTCAAAAGTTCTTACACCAGTTTTAAAAGAAAATGAATTTGTATCCACAACAATACCAGCCATTAAAGAATCCGCTTCAAATTTTGTAAGCTTAATGTGATCTTCCATATATTGAATTATTTCTGAAACTAATTCACAAGTTGATGAAGCATATGGTTCAATATAATCAAGCACTGTATTTGAAATAAATTCTTCACCTCTTCTGTGATGGTCAATTAAAACAATTTTTTCCGTTTTACTCAACAGCTCAGGTGCTTCTGTATAACTTCCCCTATGTGTGTCAAGCACAATACATAAAGAGTTTTGGTCTATTAAACTCATAGCATTTTCTGTTGAAATAAGAGAATCTAAATACTGTGCATCTTCCTTTTTCATTCTTTCATACATGTTTTTTAATGCATAATTAACAGTATTTAAAACTATATAAGGTTTTTTGCCCCTTGATTTAGCTATTGCATATAAACCGATGGAAGCTCCAAGACTGTCCATGTCTCCAATCCTATGTCCCATTATTATTACATTAGAACTTTGATCTATAATTTGCCTTAATGCATACGAAATAATTCTCGCTTTTACTTTATTTCTTTTTTCTACTGCCTTACTTTGGCCACCATAATATTTAACAGAGTTTAATTTTTTAACAACTGCTTGGTCACCGCCTCTTCCTAAAGCAACATCGAGAGCTCCTTTAGCAGATTCAACTATTTGACCTATACTTTTACCCATAGTGCCAACACCGATGCTTAAAGTAAAGAAATAATCATTAGCTGCTGACCCTTTTAAAGCTTTAACATCTTCTAACATAGCAAATTTTTTAGATTCTAGCACATCAAGATACTTATATTCAATCATCATAAAAAACTTATAAGTATCATATCGTATAACAAATCCGTTCATCTCAGTAGAATATTTATTTAATATTTTTTCAACTTCCGCTGTTTTAGCAAGTTTTTCTCCCTTATCCATTTTTTCAGACAACTCTTCATAGTTGTCTATTTGTATGAACATGGATACAGGGCGTTCGTCATTATATTTTATTCTAAGACTTTTATAATTAGTGTTTTCAACCCAATAAAGTACTATAGATTTACCTTCCCAAAAACTATCTTCAGTTAATACATTATATAATAAATTATAACTTTTATTGTTCTTAGATATATCTAAATTATTTATTGTACCATCCTTGCTTAAATCAATGGATTTCAATGGAAATTCAGGGTTAAAATCTTTTATATTTTCTATATTTATATATTCTTCACCAATTAACTCTTTAAACTTCGTGTTGAACCAAAACAATTTTCCCTGTGCATTAATAATGCAAATTGGCATAGGAAAATTTGAGAACGAGTTAACCGATAAATTATCTATATTATTAGTATAATCTATTAAATAGCTTTTTAATTCTTTAGCTTTCCCGAGCTGTCTGTTTATTGAAATAACAGAAATAATTGAAAGAACTATTCCAAAAATTACAGCATAAAAATATAATCCTTCTATTGCAAGCAATGTTATAAGGAGTACAATTACAATAATATAAATTAAACTGTCTTCCTTTATAAACTTTGGCATTTTAGCATTATCCAATACTGACACCTCCTATTAGAGTTATACTAACTTATTTCTTAATTTCCTTAAATCTAATATTAAATCTATAAGACCTAATATAGTTAAAACTTGGGATATAGCTGGATTAAATACTACAAAAACTATAATTACAATTCTTAAAGTCTTGCTTATATTCCATTTCAATAAATAAAATTGCAATACAGCGAAGCCTTGAACAAGAATGGCCATATAACAAATCATAATTATATTTAATTGTATTGCTTGAACATTTAAATTTAAATATTTAAGCAAAAACGATGTTATTAAAAGAGCAGCCATAGCTATTGCAAAAGATTGTGGAAATGAAAAAGATGCAAAATTAGTTATTTCCCTTAAATAAATTTTAAATCTCTTTGCAATTTTACAAGTTGCAGCATAATTTATAAAAGAAATTACAACACCTGCAGCAATTAAAAGCGCTGGAAACATTTGAGTTATCATGAGATTCATAGATTCAGACATAGTATTTACATTATCCATCATTTGTTGGTACTGAGCAGAATTTAAATTTCCTCCAGTTTTAGCAATTAATTCTCTTGATATATTAAAGCTTTCATTGTACATCTTAATCATTTGTTGAATATAATTAACGCCCATTACAGATTGCATCACAAGCATTATTATGGCAAATGAAACAATAAATATTAAAGCTCCGTAAATAACAGTTTTATAAGGATCTTCATCCTTAACAGCTCCATAGGAAAGAGCAACTGCTAAAGGAGTATATAGTATTAAATACATAATTCCAGTTTGAATACCTAAAAGCATGGATATAATTAAACCAGCAGAAATTAATGACATAGTTCCATATTTTAAACCTTTTCTTTTAGATAATATTATGGCTGGCATTGAATAAAAAAACATTAAAAATGATAGTAAAAATTGAGAAATAAAAGCAATAATCACGAGAATTCCAGTCATCATAGCTGCTTCTGTTAAACTTGAAGTTTTTAAGTTTCTGTTGTTCATAATTTCCTCTATTCGATATAATTCTAATTATAATATTTTACCCTAAATAAGCTATAAAGTCAAAATTATTTTTTATTTGACTATTTTCGCTTTACACTTGGAAAAATTTTGCTTATACTTAAAAGGACAACTAAATATGAAAATGAGGTGCACAAATGAAAAAGAAAATTAGTATTATGCTTATTGTAATTACACTGTTATCTTCATGTTTTTCTGTATATGCAGAAGAGCTGGATAAAGCAAAATTTGATTCCGATGTTGAATTCATGAAAAATGTTGTTTATTTTGTTCTTGATAAATATCAATATGATGTAAAGCAAGAAGATGTGTTAAATGGAATGTATGACGGATTTTTTGGTGTACTTGATGATTATAGTGTTTATTATACTCCTGATGAATATAATTCAATGGTTACTGATACTGCAGGAGAATTTACTGGTATCGGAGTTCAAATCAATGAAATTAATGGTCAAATAATAGTTGTGACACCACTGGCAAACTCCCCTGCCATGGAAGCTGGTATCAAATCTGGTGATATAATAAAATATGTTGACGGAAAAGATATTACAGGATTTAGCTCTCAAGAAACTTCTAATCTTATAAGAGGTGAAGAAAATACAAAAGTTAAAATCGGTGTTATAAGAAATGGGAGTATTATTAATTTCGATATAGTACGCGAAAAAGTTATAATAAGTACAGTTGAAGGAAGTATCCTCGATGAAAAAGTTGGATATTTAAAAGTTACAGAATTTAATGATAATACCACTGAACTTGTAAAAAATCAATTATCAAATTTTGATGATAATAACATAAAAAAAGTTGTTATTGATTTAAGAAATAATGGCGGTGGAACTCTTAATGCTGCTGTTGATATGTTGAATTTATTTGTTACAGAAGGACCTGTTGTATATGTGGATTATGCTACAGGAAAGGAAGATATTTATTCAAGCTCTTTAAAAGAACAAAACTATGAAATAGCAGTTTTAATAAATGAAGGAAGCGCATCTGCAACAGAAATATTTGCAGGAGCTGTAAAATATAAAAACCAAGGAACGATAATTGGAACAAAATCTTTTGGAAAAGGAATTGTACAATCTCTTTATCCATTAATAAATGGTTCAGGTGTTAAGTTTACAACTGCAGAATATTTTTCAGTTGATAGAACACCAGTACATAAAATAGGAATAACTCCTGATATAGTGGTAGAAAATCCTACATTTGATATATCAAAATATCCCGTATTTAGTAAAACAAATAAACCTACTTTAGGAAATGTAAGCCTTGATGTTTTATCAGCAGAAATGATTTTAAAAACTTTAGGATATGTAATAAATGAACCTGATGGGGTATATGATTTAAAAACATTTAATGAAATAATTAAATTCCAAAACAGTAATAGTTTATATCCTTATGGAACTATTGATTATTCAACTCAAACTGCATTAAATAACGCATTAAATGCATATATACCTAAAATTACGCAAGATTTGCAATTGAAAACTGCAGTAGATGTTTTAAATAAGTAGTAATAATTTTTGGATGTATGTAATATATTTGATTTATATAGTTTATCAAGTGTACTTTTGGGGACGGTCCTTTCTTTTGACGGGGTCTAGCTTTAGGGCTTTAAGGACCGTCCCCTATGTCCCCGTTAGCGCAAATGCAAACATTTATATATAGATGTTTGCGATAGCTGAACTCGTTGAAATATCTACAAAAATTTATTTTAAAAAAATATTGACAAAAATTTTTTTCGATGTTACAATTCATAAAAATAAATTAATACAAGCTATGAAGGAGAAAAAACTTTTCACCTGACAGTCCCAGAGAGTCGGTAATGCTGAGAACCGATACTGCCACGAAAACACACTCGCTCCCGAGCCTATTTTCTGAAATTAGTAAGAAAATACGTATGCCGCGTTAAAGGCTAAGATTTGTTAGAATCTGAACTGAGAGGTTTATATTTTCATATAAACAATTTGGGTGGTACCGCGGAATTTAATCCGTCCCTGATAAAATGCTATGCATTTGTCATGGACGGATTTTTTATTATAAAAAATTAATAAATTAATATAAGGAGATATAAAATGGCTAAAATGATTAAGATTTTTGACACTACATTAAGAGATGGAGAACAATCTCCAGGATGTAGCATGAATTTAAAAGAAAAAATAGAAATGGCTCAACAGCTTGAAAGATTAAATGTTGATGTAATAGAAGCAGGTTTTGCTGCAGCATCACCAGGAGATTTACATTCAATTCAAGAAATTTCTAAAAATATTAAAAACTGTACAGTTGCAAGTTTAGCAAGATGTCACAAAAATGATATTGATAAAGCTTGGGAAAGTTTAAAGTATGCTAAACACCCACGTATCCATGTTTTTTTAGCTACTTCTCCTATACATATGGAATATAAGCTTAACATGACAGAAGAACAAGTGCTTAAATCTGCTGAAGAAATGGTTTCATATGCTAAATCACTTTGTGATGACATAGAATTTTCTGCAGAAGATGCAACAAGAAGCTCAGTTGACTTCCTTGCTAAAGTATTTGATAAAGTAATTGCTGCAGGTGCTACAACAATTAACATACCTGACACAGTTGGTTATACAACTCCTGATGAATATTATAATTTTTTAACTTCAATAATAGAAAGATGTCCTGCCTTAAAAACAATTGATATATCAGTTCACTGCCATAACGACTTAGGACTTGGAGTTGCAAACTCAATAGCTGCAATAAAAGCTGGTGCTACACAAATAGAATGTACTATTAACGGCATAGGCGAAAGAGCTGGAAATTCAGCATTAGAAGAAATAGTAATGGTTCTTAACACAAGAAAAGATGTATTTGATATAGAAACAAGAATTGATTCTAAACAAATAATGAGAAGTTCAAACCTTTTGACAAGAATAACAGGCGTCAAGGTCCAACCAAATAAAGCAATAGTTGGGGCAAATGCTTTTGCTCATGAATCAGGAATACATCAACACGGAGTACTAAAAAATAAAGAAACATATGAAATAATGACACCTGAATCAGTAGGACTTGATACTAATAAAATTGTACTTGGAAAACATTCTGGAAGACATGCTTTCAATGAAAAATTAATTCAGCTTGGATATAATCTTAATCAGGAAGAATTGGATGAAGCATTTAAAAAATTCAAAGATTTAGCAGATAAGAAAAAAGATGTGTTTGATAAAGATATAGATGCTTTGGTATCAAGACAAAAAGTTGAAGTACCAAAAGTATATGAACTTGATAAATATGTAATAAACAGCGGAAATATAATAACATCTACTGCTACTCTGACTATTAAAAAAGGAAATACATTAATTGAAGAAGTTGCAGCAGGAGATGGCCCTATAAGTGCTTCATTTAAGGCAATGGAAAAAATTATAGGCAAAAGCCTTGAACTTGATGATTTCTCTTTAAGTTCTGTTACTGAAGGGGAAGATGCATTGGGAGATGCTGTTGTTAAATTAAAAGAAGACGGACACATTTATATAGGTCACGGCTTAAGCACTGACATAATTGAGTCAAGCATAATAGCATATATCAATGCTGTAAACAAAATG
>JARBUP010000115.1 GCA_029239575.1 Bacillota bacterium | reverse complement strand
ATGAATAAAACAGCTAATATTCATATTAAGGTAGAAACAGGTATGAACAGATTAGGATTTTTACCTACAAATGAAAATGCAGATATAGTAGCAAAAATAAATGAACTTGAAAATATTAAAATAATGGGAGCTTACTCTCACTTTGCAAGGGCTGATGAAACAGATAAAACTGCTGCACACAAACAAGCAAAACGATTTATTTCATTCATGGATATGCTTTCCGAAAGAAACGTAAATATTCCTATTAAACATATAGCTAACAGTGCTGCAATTATTGATTTACCGGAATATTATTTTGATATGGTTCGCCCAGGAATAATTTTATCTGGATTCTATCCTTCAGATGAAGTAAATAAAAATGAGTATATTTTTAAACCATGCGTAACTTTAAAAGCTAAAATAGCTAATATTAAAACATTGGATGCTGGAGAAGGTATCGGTTATGGACATTTATTTAATACAACAAAATCAACTGTTGTAGGAACAATTCCTTTAGGATATGCAGACGGTTATTCTCGTTTATTATCTAATAAAGGTTATGTTGTTGTTAATAACATAAAATGCAACATATTGGGTAAAGTTTGTATGGATCAGTTTATGATTGATTTAACAGAAGTACAAAACCCTAAAATAGGTGACGTAGCTATTCTTTATGGAGATGGAACAGATGGAGCTATGACAGCTGAAGATGTTGCTAATATGAGAGGTACGATTTCTTATGAAGTTTTAACTAATTTAGGAAAAAGACTACCTCGTAAATATATATAATAAAAGGAACTAAGGGACGGTTCCTAAGGCCCTAAAGATAGACCCTAATAAAAAGGAACCGTCCCTAAAAATAAGCTAATAATAAATTAATACTTTTATAAAAAAGTAGAAATATACATAAAAAATGGAGGCAATTATGAATTTTGATTCAATTAAAAGCTACGACCAAGAACTTTTTAGTGCAATGATGGAAGAGCAGAACAGACAAAGTATGAACATAGAGCTTATAGCATCTGAAAACTTTGTTTCTGAAGCAGTTCTTGAGGCTATGGGAAGCCATTTAACAAATAAATATGCTGAAGGCTATCCTGGAGCAAGATATTATGGTGGTTGTCAGTTTGTTGATAAAGTTGAAAATATTGCAAGAGATAGAGCTAAAGAAATATTTGGTGCAGAACATGCTAATGTACAGCCACACTCTGGATCAAATGCTAATTTTGGAGTTTATTTTTCTGTGTTAAAGCCAGGGGATAAAATACTTGGTATGGATTTATCACATGGTGGTCATTTGACTCATGGTAGCAAAGTTAATATGTCCGGTAAATATTTTGATGTAGCTTTTTATGGCGTAAACAAAGAAACAGAAATGATTGATTATGATATTGTAAGAGATGCTGCAAAACGCGAAAATCCTAAATTAATAGTTGCAGGTGCATCAGCATATCCAAGAACAATAGATTTTAAAATATTTAAAGAGATTGCTGATGAAGTTGGAGCATTATTGATGGTGGATATGGCTCATATTGCAGGCCTTGTAGCAGTAGGTCTTCATCCAAGTCCAGTTCCATATGCTGATTTTGTAACAACTACAACTCATAAAACTTTAAGAGGACCTAGGGGTGGAATGATACTTTGCAAAGAAGAATATGCTAAAAAAATAGATAAAGCAATATTTCCTGGTATACAAGGTGGTCCTTTAATGCATATTATAGCTGCAAAAGCTGCATGCTTTAAAGAAGCAATGGAAGATGATTTTAAAGTTTATCAAAAACAAGTTATTACAAATGCTAAAATATTGTCCGATGAACTTATGAAAAAAGGATTTAGAATTGTTTCTGGTGGAACAGATAACCACTTGATGCTTGTTGATGTTACTAAAAAAGGTTTAACAGGTAAAGAAGCAGAAGAATTACTTGATGAAATTCACATCACAACTAATAAAAATACTATTCCATTTGACGTAAACAGTCCAAATGTTACAAGTGGATTAAGAATAGGAACTCCAGCTGTTACAACAAAAGGAATGAAAGAATCAGAAATGATTGAACTTGCTGATATAATTGATCTTGCTCTTGAGAAAAAACAAGAACAGAATATATTAAAAAATAGAGTTCTTGAATTAACAAATAAGTTTAATAAATAAACCAAGAAAAAAAGGAAGGTTTTCAAAATAACAAAACTAAAATCAATAACTTTCCTAATTAAATATATTTATAAAAAAGCTGTTTGCTATTTTGCAAATAGCTTTTTTATTGTATATTTCCTATATAGTTAAACATTTTTTTGTCGTGTTTTTTTTGTATACATAACTTATGTTTTGTGTTTATTTTGTAGAATGTTGTATCCAAATGTTCGACAAAATTCCCTTGCAAAAACGTTTTTTTAATGCTATAATCATAGAAATTTCATTATAAAAAGGAGAAGGGATATGAAAAGATTATTATCTTTAGCTTTAAGCGCAACAATGGTTATTTCTTTATTCACAGGATGTACAAAACAAGAGCAAGCTCCTGCAACCAGTACATCTGGTGACTCAGATGTAATTAAAATAGGTGTTTTTGAGCCATTGACAGGAGAAAATGGTGGTGGCGGTCTTCAAGAACTTGATGGAATTAAATACGCTAACAAAATGTACCCAGAAGTTTTAGGAAAAAAAGTTGAATTAGTAGTTGTAGATAACAAAAGCGATAAAGGCGAAGCAACAACTGCAGTTACACGTCTTATTGAAAAAGAAGGTGTTGTAGCTATTATAGGATCATATGGCTCAGGAGTTTCAATTGCAGCTGGAGACATAATTAAAAATGCAAAAATTCCTGCAATGGGCGCATCTTGTACAAACCCTATGGTTACTCAAGGAAATGATTTTTATTTTAGAGCTTGTTTCTTAGATCCATTCCAAGGTGAAGTTATGGCTAACTATGCAATACAACAAGGAGCTAAAACTGCTGCTGTTATAATGCAAAACGGAGATGACTATTCTGTAGGTTTAGGAAATTTCTTTATTAATTCATTTAAAAAATTAACTGGCAATGATGCAAGCGTAGTTGATATTTCTGAATTCCAAGTTAATGACACAGACTTCAATGCAATTCTTACAAATATTAAAGCTAAAAACCCAGATGTAATATTCGCTCCAAGTTCTGCTACTACTGCTCCATTAATAATTAAACAAGCAAGAGCACTTGGAATCACTTGTCCAATCATGGGTGGAGATACTTGGGAAAACCCAGCAGTTGTAGAAGTTGCTGGCGCAGATGCTGAAGGTATTGTACTTTCAACATTCTTTGATGAAAATGACCCAGCTACTGAAGAAGCAAAATCTTTCGTAGAAGGATACAAAAAAGAACTTGCTGGAAAAGAACCTATTATACCTGCTGTTGCTGCTTTAGGATACGATGCTTACATATTAATGCTTGATGCAATTGAGCGTGCTGGATCTACTGATGGCGTTGCTATTAGAGATGCATTGAATGCAACAAAAGATTTTGAAGGTGTTACTGGAGTAATTAACTTTACACCAGAAGGTGACGCTGACAAAAATATAGCTGTTATTAAAACAGTTAAAGGTGGACAGTTTGTTTATATAGATTCAGTTGAAGTTAAATAATAATAACTAAAAATAACAAATGATATTTCAGAGGCGAACATCGTTCGCCTCTTTATCCCTAATTTTTAATGAGTTGATTGTATCGTAACGGAGGATTTAATATGACTTTAGAAACATTTTTACAACAGCTCGCCAATGGAATCTCCTTAGGAAGTTTGTATTCACTAATAGCTATTGGATATACAATGGTTTATGGAATACTTCGTTTAATTAACTTCGCTCATGGAGATATTTTCATGATGGCAGCTTACTTCATGGTATTTGGTATGGTGAATTTTAGTTTACCTTGGTATATATCAATTATTATAGTTCTAATCGCTACTATAGCATTAGGAGTATTACTTGAAAGAGTAGCATATAAGCCACTTAGGGATGCCCCTAGGATGTCTATAATGATTTCTGCAATAGGTGCTTCATTTCTTTTAGAAAATCTTGCAACATATTTATTTACAGGAGTTCCAAAAGGTTTCCCTGACATTACTTTTTTGACTAATTCAGTTACTATTGCTGGTGTTTCTTTATCAGTTGCTACAATTATAACACCAGTTGTTACTATAGTTTGTCTTTTTCTGGTATTATTCATAACGAACAAAACAAAAATTGGAATGGCAATGCGTGCAGTATCTAAAGATTTTGAAACTGCTAGGCTCATGGGAATAAAAATAAACAGAGTTATATCAACAACATTTATTATAGGTTCAAGTCTTGCTGCAGTAGGAGCTGTGTTATGGGGTTCTAAATATCCATCTATTATTCCTTTAATGGGAGTTATGCCTGGATTAAAATGTTTTATAGCTGCTGTACTTGGAGGAATAGGAAATACTACTGGAGCTGTTCTTGGTGGTTTCATATTAGGAATGGCAGAAATAATGTTAGTAACATTTTTACCTGCATTAACTGGATATAGAGATGCAATTGCTTTTATTATATTAATTGTTGTATTACTTGTTAAGCCAACAGGATTACTTGGTGAGAAAGTGACGGATAAAGTATGATGAATAAAATAGAAAATAAAAATAATAAAACAAAAAGATATGCGGCAAATATTTTGCTTGCAGCAGTATTCATTGTTGTTATAACATTAATAGATCAAAATTTAATAGGTGACCAATATATAAAACGCGTTTTAAATTTAAGCGCAATTTATGCCATAGTAGCAGTTTCAATGAACCTTGTTAATGGGTTTACTGGCTTGTTTTCTTTAGGTCAAGCTGGATTTATGGCCATCGGTGCATATACAGTAGCAGTATTTACTGTACCTATAAATTATAGAGCTTCAATATTTTATATAGTACCTCAAAACCAAGTTTTGGCACAAATTCATTTGCCATTTTTCATAGCCCTTATATTAGGTGGATTAGCTGCAGCTTTAGTTGCTTTATTAATTGGTATACCTGTTCTTCGCTTAAAAAGTGACTACTTAGCTATAGCTACTCTGGGATTTTCAGAAATAATTCGTATTGTTTTTACAAATTTAAAAACAATTACTAATGGTGCATTAGGTATTAAAAGTATTCCTGGTGTATCTACATGGGTTATTTTCATAGTTGCAATTTTGTCCATTGTACTAATAGCTTTGCTAATAAATTCAACTTATGGCAGAGCATTTAAAGCAATACGTGAAGATGAAATTGCAGCTGAAGCAATGGGCATCAATTTGTTTAAACATAAAGTAATGTCTTTTGCTATTGGAGCATTCTTTGCTGGTATAGGTGGAGGCTTATTTGCAGCTTTACTTGGAACTGTCGACCCTAAGCAATTTTATTTTACTATGACTTACAACTTCCTACTAATGATAGTTTTAGGTGGAATGGGAAGTATTACAGGAACTATAATATCTTCATTTATAGTAACTTTTGGTCTTGAATTCTTACGTTTCTTCGATGAGCCATTAGCTATGTTTGGTTATAATATAACATTTTTCCGTGCAGGATTTAGAATGGTTATATTCTCCATATTATTAATGATATTGGTTCTATTCTTCAGAAAAGGACTTTTAGGCCAAAAAGAGTTATCTTGGAAATTAATCAGTAATATTTTCAAAGGCAAAAACTCCAATAAAAAAAGCAATAAAGGAGGTGCTGCATAATGAGTGTTTTAAAAATGGATAATGTTGTTATGAAATTTGGTGGTGTTATAGCTGCTAATAATCTTAATATAGAAGTTGAAAAAGGAAAAATTGTAGCACTAATAGGACCTAATGGAGCTGGTAAAACCACTGCATTTAATGTTGTTACAGGTGTGTATAATCCTACAAGTGGTAATGTTTATTTAAATGATGAAAAAATTACAGGACTTTCCCCTGATAAAATTACAAATAAAGGTATTGCAAGAACATTTCAAAATATTAGATTATTTTCGGAATTAACAGTTCTTGACAATATACTTATTGCAAATCATTTACAAGTTAAATCTGACTTCATTTCATGTGCACTTCGTATGCCATGGGCTAAAAAAGAAGAAAATGCAATGAGAGAAAAATCTGAAATGCTTTTAAATAAGTTGGGGCTTCTGCATTTGAAAAATGAAATATCAAGCTCATTACCATATGGAGAACAAAGAAAGTTAGAAATAGCAAGAGCTCTTGCAACTGATGCAAAACTATTGTTATTGGATGAACCTGCTGCAGGAATGAATCCTCATGAAACAAATGAACTAACAAATTTCATTCATACAATTAGAGATGAATTTGGGTTAACAGTATTTATGATTGAACATCACATGGATTTAGTAATGGAAATATCAGATAAAATATATGTTTTAGATTTCGGTCAACTTATTGCAGAAGGAACTGCAGACGAGATTAAAAACAACCCAAGAGTAATTGAAGCTTATTTGGGGGTAGAAGAAGATGCTGAAAATTAGAGACTTGCAAGTAAATTATGGCGGTATTTCCGCTGTTAAAGGAATAAACATAGATGTGCCTGAAAAATCAATAGTTACACTTATTGGCGCTAATGGTGCTGGTAAAAGTACAACATTAAGATCTATTGCCGGTCTTGTAAAACCAAAATTCGGTTCAATAGAGTTTATGGGACAAAATATTTTAGGTATGGATCCTACCGAAATTGTTGCAAAAGGAATTACTTTAGTTCCTGAAGGAAGAAGAATTTTTGGAAATTTAACAGTTTTAGAAAATCTTAAAATAGGCGCTTATTTACAAAAAAGCGGTATCGAAGAAGGAATTGAAAAAGTATATGAGTTGTTTCCAAGATTAAAAGAACGTTCATGGCAGTATGCAGGAACATTATCCGGTGGAGAACAACAAATGCTTGCCGTAGGTAGAGCATTGATGGCTAAGCCAAAACTTATAATGATGGATGAACCTTCTCTAGGCCTCGCACCGCTTATAGTTAATGGAATATTCGATATAATTAAAGAAATAAATAAACAAGGCGTTACAATACTTTTAATAGAACAAAATGCTAATAAAGCGTTAAAGGTTGCTGATAAAGCATATGTTCTTGAAACAGGAACAATTACTATAGAAGGAACAGGACAGGAACTTCTAAAAGATCAAAGAGTAAAAGATGCATATCTTGGTTCAAAACATACAAAAGAAATAAATATCTAACTATAAAAAGCAGCTAAAGCTGCTTTTTTTGTTTAAGAAAATAATATTGTGGTATAATAATGCTAAAGTTTATATAACATAAATAAAAATACAATTGATGAGGTTAATATGAAAAAAGTAAATAGTATTTTTAATGTGCTTGGTCCTATTATGATAGGTCCTTCAAGTTCACATACTGCTGGAGCTGCACGCTTGGCTAAAATCGCTTCATATATAGCAGGAGACACTATCGTTAGTGTTAAATTTTATTTGCACGGTTCATTCCAACATACATACAAAGGCCATGGTACTGATAGAGCCTTGCTCGCAGGCATAATGGGCTTTGAAGCTGATGACGAACGATTAAGAAATTCCTTTGCTTTAGCTGACGATCAAAAAATAGACTATGAATTCATTCCTATGGATTTAGGCCCTGTTCATCCTAACACTGTAAAATTTGAATTGATAAACAGTATTGGAAATAAAACAATAGTTATGGGGTCATCCTTAGGTGGAGGAGCTGTTAATATTACTAATATTAATGGTTATGATGTAAATATATCCGGTGATTATAACACTATTATATTGAATTATCCTGACGTTAAAGGGGTAATAAGCCAAGTTTCTGGTATATTAGCTAATTATGAAATTAATATAGCTACTATGGATGTAAGCCGTAAATCTATAGGAAAAGAAGCTACTATGATTATTGAAATAGATGGTGTAGTAAATGACGAAGCAATTGAAGAAATTAAAAAAATAGACCTTATAAATTCAGTTATAGTAGTTAAAACGAAGGGAAAGGTATAAAAAATGTACAATACAGGGAAAGAACTTTTACAAAAATGCAACGAACTTAAATTACCTATTTCTGAAATTGTAATTTTAGATGAAATAGAAAATACTGGACATAAAAGAGAAGATATTATAGAAAGAATGGAAGAAGTGCTTTCTGTTATGCATAATTCTATTGAAAATTATGAAAACAACACATTTAAAACCATGGGCAATATAATTGGTGGTGAAGCTAAAAAATTAAACTCTTACATAAAAACAAATAAATCAATTTGTGGAGAAGCAATAAATAAAGCTATGATTCGTGCTCTTGCTTGTTCTGAACATAATGCATCCATGGGAAAAATATGTGCAGCACCAACTGCAGGTTCAAGTGGTATAATACCAGCAACGTTAATTACTGTTTATGAAGAACAAAATTTATCCCATGATAAATTAGTCAAGGGACTCATAACATCAGCTGGAATAGGCAAAATAATCACTCAGAATGCAACTGTAGCTGGAGCTGAAGGTGGTTGTCAAGCTGAATGTGGTTCAGC
>JARBUP010000002.1 GCA_029239575.1 Bacillota bacterium | reverse complement strand
ATGGCATAAATGCCCTTTTGAGATGTTTCATAGTTTTCATTTACACGTATTCCTTTTCTGTCATACTCTATATTTTCTGCTTCAAGGTTTAATCCTGTAACATTTGGAACTCTTCCGGCTGCAACCAATACATTTTCGCATTCATATTCAGTGTCGCCTTTATCATTTCCTGCAACAACCTTTAAACCGCTTTCAGATGAAATTATTTCTTTAACACCAATACCTGTTACAATTTTTATTTTTTTCTTCTTTAAATACATTGTAATTCTTTTAGATAATTCTTCATCCATGCGGTACATGAGGCGTGGTAAAAATTCTATTATAGTTACATCTGTTCCCATTGTTGCAAATATGCTTGCAAATTCAATTCCTATTACTCCACCGCCTACTATTACCATGCTTTTAGGAATATAGTTAAAATTTAAAGCTTCATCACTGGTGATTACTCCGTTTAAATCAATGCCTGGCACATTTATTACAGAAGAATTAGATCCAGTAGCAATTATAATATTTTCTGCTGTTAATTTTTCAACTGAATTTTCAGTTTTAACTTCAAGAGTTTTATCACCTATAAATGTTGCCTTTCCGTTTATAACTTCAATTTTATTTCCTTTTAATAACTGCTCAATACCAGAACGAAGTTTATTTACAACTTCATTTTTTCTTTCTTGAACTTTTATCATGTCAACTGAATAATTTGATAATTCAATTCCAAATTCAGATATGTTTTGCAACGTATTTATTACTTCAGCATTTTTATATAATGCTTTTGTAGGAATGCAGCCTTTGTTAAGGCATGTTCCTCCTAATTTGTTTTCTTCAATTAATGTTACATTTGCCCCTAATTGGGAAGCCCTTATAGCAGCTTCATAACCGCCAGGTCCTCCCCCTATTATTACTAATTTATTTTCCATAATATTTTCCTAACGCATGTATTTAACAATTGGTTTTCTTGCAGCTGTTGCTTCATCAAGTCTTGATACAATCGTAGTATGAGGAGCAGTTTTAACTAATTCTGGATCATTTTTAGCTTCTTCTGCTATTTGTCTTAATACACTAATAAATTCATCAAGTGTTTCTTTGCTTTCACATTCAGTTGGCTCAATCATTAAAGCTTCTGAAACTATAAGAGGGAAATAAATAGTTGGTGGATGATAACCAAAATCTAATAATCTCTTAGCTATATCAAGAGTCGATACACCATTTTCAGCTTTTTGCCAATCTCCTGAGAATACACATTCATGCATGCAAGGAGAATGGTCTAACGGTAAATGATAAACATCTTTTAATTTTGCAGCAATGTAATTTGCATTTAATACTGCTGTTTCAGAAACTTCTTTTAATCCATCAGGACCCATGCTTAAAATATAAGTATAAGCTCTTACAATTACTCCAAAGTTTCCGTAGAAAGATTTAACTTTACCAATTGAAAGAGGTCTATCATTATCCAATTTATAACCATTTTCATTTTTTACTATAACAGGTACAGGAAGAAAATCTGCTAAATGTTTCTTAACTCCAACAGGTCCTGAGCCAGGTCCACCACCACCATGTGGTGTTGAGAATGTTTTATGCAAGTTAACATGAACAACATCAAATCCCATATCCCCAGGTCTTGTAATACCCATTATTGCATTTGTATTAGCTCCATCATAATACATTAAACCGCCAGCTTCATGTACTATTGAAGATATCTCAAGAATGTTTTCATCAAATAAACCAAGTGTATTAGGATTTGTTAGCATGAATCCTGCAACTTCATCACTCATTGCATCTTTTAATGACTGCAAATCAACTAAACCTTTTTCATTTGATTTTACTTCAACTATGTCAAAACCAGCAACAGCAGCTGAAGCAGGATTTGTACCGTGAGCTGAATCTGGAACAACTATTTTATTTCTTTTTGCATCCCCTCTGTTTTCATGGTATGCTTTTATTATCATAAGTCCAGTTAATTCACCATGGGCACCAGCAGCAGGTTGAAGTGAAAATTGATCCATGCCTACAATTTCAGACAGCATTTCATCCATATCATAAAGTACTTTTAATGCTCCTTGAACAGTTTCTTCAGATTGCAATGGATGTATTTTTGTAAATCCATCAAAACGTGATACTATTTCATTTATTTTTGGATTGTATTTCATTGTACATGAACCAAGTGGATAGAATCCTGAATCAACACCATGATTTCTTTGAGAAAGCTGAGTGAAATGTCTAACTGCATCAAGTTCGCTTACTTCTGGAAGTCCTAGGGCTGTTTCTCTTTGATATTTTTTATCTATTATCTCATCATTAACAGATTTAGGAACATCACATTTAGGAAGTGAATATGCTTTTCTTCCTTCTTTACTTATTTCAAATATTAATGGTTGTTTTTTTAGCATTTATTTCACCACCCTTTCACATAAGTAATCAATTTCTTCTTTACTTCTTTTTTCAGTTACTGCTACTAAATATCCATTTTTTAATTCAGTATATTTCTTTTGAACATCATATCCGCCAATAACATTATTTTGTAGAAGTTTATTGTTTAATTCACTTACAGGCTGTTCGCTAATTAAAACAAACTCTTTGAAAAATGGAGCGGAGAAAACCTCACTGAATTTTCCTGTTTTAATGAGTTCATTGTAAGCATAATGTGATTTTTGTAAACATTGTTCTGCAACTTCATTTAAGCCTTCTTTGCCAAGTAAAGTTAAATAAATTGTAGCAGTCAAAGCATTTAAAGCTTGATTAGAACAAATATTAGAAGTAGCTTTTTCTCTTCTTATATGTTGTTCCCTTGTTTGAAGAGTTAAAACAAATCCTCTGTTTCCGTCTTTGTCAGTTGTTTGACCTACAATTCTTCCAGGCATTTTACGCATTAATTTTTCTGTTACTGCTAAGTATCCTAAATATGGACCACCATAATTTAAAGGATTTCCTAAAGACTGTCCATCTCCTACTGCTATATCAGCACCTAATTCACCAGGGCTTTTTAAAAGAGCAAGAGAAATAGGGTCTGCACTTACTATTAATAAACTCTTGTTATTGTGTATTAAATCATTGAATGCTTCAATATTTTCAACTATTCCAAAAAAGTTAGGGCTTTGAACTATTAAAGCAGCAACATTGCTATTTAATTTGCTTTGTAAATCATCAACATCTATTTGTCCATTTTTGTAGTCAACTTCAGTTATTACTATATCTCTAAATTTTGCATATGTGTTTAAAACTTTTCTGTCTTCAGGGTTAACAGCTTTTGCAACTAAAATTTCTTTTCTTTTTGTAGATTCCACAGCCATTATAGCTGCTTCTGTCATAGCAGTTGCACCGTCATACATTGATGCATTTGCTACATGCATGCCTGTTAATTCACAGATCATGGACTGATATTCAAATATAACCTGCAAAGTTCCCTGACTTATTTCTGGCTGATATGGAGTATATGCTGTATAAAATTCTTGTCTTGAAAGAAGTTCCCCTACTGCTGATGGAATGAAATGATCATAAGCACCAGCCCCTAAAAAACAAGTGTAATCATCTGTATTATAATTAGTTTTTGATAATGATTTTAAGTTTTTTATAAGTTCCATTTCCGATAAAGCGACTGGCAAATTCAATTTCCTATCTAAATGTACTGAATCAGGAACGGAAGAAAATAAAGCTTTTATATCACTTACACCAATTTCTTTAAGCATCTCTACTCTATCTTGATCTGTATTTCCAATATATCTATGCATAGCATCTCCTTTTATCATTATTAATACACACCGAATTTCACGTTAATACGATACTAAATTATCGTATTAACGCCAACCTAAAATTTATTCGCAAACTTTTTCGTAATCTGAAGCAGAAAGTAGTTTATCAACTTCTGATGCATCAGACATTTCAATAACTGCTATCCAAGCATCATATGCAGACTCATTTATAAGTCCTGGATTATCAAGCAACTCTTCATTAATTTCAACAACTGTTCCTGATACAGGAGCATATACGTCTGAAGCTGCTTTAACTGATTCTAAAACTATAATTTGATCCCCTGCTGCTACAGTTGCACCTACTTCAGGCAATTCAACGAAAACAACTTCCCCTAAATGTTCTTGAGCATAATCACTTATTCCCATACGTGCTTTATTTTCTTCAACTTTTACCCACTCATGGGATTCAACATATTTTAATTCATCTAATAATTTCATTTTAACTCCTCCATTTTTTAAATTTATTTTTTAATATAACTTTTTTATTTTTAACATTATTAATTAAATTATTTTTTATATTTTTTAGAATAAAAAGGTTTTTTAATAACTTTTGCTTTAACATTTTTATTTCTTATAATTATATCGAATTCTGATCCCTCTTTTGCATACTCAACATCAACTAACGCTAAACCTAAGTTTTTATTTAAGGTCGGAGCATAACTTCCAGTTGTAACATGGCCGATTATTTTACCATCAGCTGATACTTCATAATGGCTTCTTGGAATTCCTCTATCAACCATTTCAAAACCAACAACTCTTCTTTTTACGCCTTCTTCTTTTTGTTTAGCTAAAACTTCTTTACCTATGAAATCTTCTTTTGCAAGTTTAACAAAAAATCCAAGTCCTGCTTCAAGAGGTGTAATATCCTTATCAATTTCATGGCCATACAATGGTAAACATGTTTCAAATCTTAATGTATCCCTTGCGCCTAACGCTGCAGGTAAAATTCCTAAATCTTTTCCCTCACTTAGCAGTAAATCCCATAATTTCGGTCCATCCTGTGAAGGAAGGTAAATTTCAAATCCATCTTCTCCTGTATATCCAGTTCTTGAAACTATTGCATTTAAATCACCTAAAGTTACATTCTCCGCAAAATTATAAAACTCAATTTCGTTTAAATTTGTCGTTGTAATTTTTTGAAGTATTTTTTCAGCATTTGGTCCTTGAATTGCAAGCTGAGCATAAGAATCTGAAACATTTTCTATTTTCACATCGCCAAAAACATTGCTCTTGAACCATTCATAATCTTTATCCGTATTAGAAGCATTAATTACAAGAAGATATTTTTTTTTGTTTACTCTATAAACAAGCAAATCATCTACAACACCACCATCAGGATAGCACATAGTTGTATAAGCTATTTGGTAGTCATTTAAATATGAGATATCATTTGTAACAACATATTGTATAAATTTTTCTGCATCTTCACCTTCTACTGTTACTTCTCCCATGTGAGAAACATCAAATAAGCCAGCCGCATTTCTAACAGCTTCGTGTTCTTCGGTAATTTTAGAATATTCAACCGGTAGTTCCCAGCCCCCAAAATCAATTAATTTTCCATTTTGTTCAACATGTTTTTCATATAATGGTGTCCTTTTCAATTTATACCTCCCAAAAATTTATTTTGTATATGTTTTCCCTTGAATTTATTTACGTTTTTATAAATAGTTTGTAAAATGATGTAAAAAAAAGACAGATGTAATAACACTGTCTTTATCCCTGTCTCTATAAACTATAGTTAATTCAGAGCTTTGTCCTAGCTCGGTCTTTTTGCCTGAAAGTTTCATTGCATTTGACGTATACAATTTGCTCCTTCGGCTCCTTACGGTATCTCCCGAACTCATCATCCAAAATATTTAATTATAATTCATTATAAAACCTTTTTATAAAAAATGTCAATAGTTTTTTTGTTGAAATTTCAATAGTTATTAGTTTAACATTGTTAATGTTTGTTTTAGTGTATTTATAAATACACGTTCGTTAAAAATAGTTAATTGCGTTAACAATTTATCATAACTTAAAATTATCCAATCTAATATGGATTATTCCAGTATCATTGTTGCATAATTCAAAATAT
Source organism: Bacillota bacterium (assembly GCA_029239575.1). Classification (GTDB taxonomy): domain Bacteria; phylum Bacillota; class Clostridia; order Tissierellales; family Sedimentibacteraceae; genus Sedimentibacter. The sequence continues at coordinate 29,329 of JARBUP010000002.1, read as the reverse complement.
TACAATCTTACGATTATCACATTTCATACTTTTATTTCATTTACAACAAAAACCACCACAATAAAAATTTATTGCAGTGGTTTTTAGCATTCATTAATCATTATTCATTTTTTATATTTATTAAATAATATTCAAATAATTTTAACCAAAGAACATTAATAAAAGACCTGCAGCAACTGCTGAACCTATTACACCTGCAACATTTGGACCCATTGCATGCATTAAAAGGAAATTAGAAGGGTTGGCTTTTTGTCCTACCTTTTGAGCAACTCTCGCTGCCATTGGCACTGCAGATACTCCGGCTGCACCAATAAGTGGATTAATTTTCCCACCGCTTGTCCTATACATAACTTTTCCAAATAAAACTCCAGCTGCTGTACCAACGCTGAATGCAAGTAAACCAAGAAATAATATCATCAATGTTTTAGTATTCAAGAATGCTTCTGCGCTTGCCTTGGCACCAACAGTTATACCTAAAAATATTGTTACAATATACATAAGAGAATTTGATGCAGTATTTGTAATGTTTGGTACAACTCCCGATTCTTTAAATAAGTTTCCAATCATCAGCATACCTATTAATGCTGCTGCAGATGGTAACAACAATATTGTAAACAATGTAACAACAATAGGAAATACTATTTTTTCAGTTTTGCTTACAGGTCTGAGTTGTTCCATTTTTACTTCTCTTTCTTCTTTTGTTGTCAAAGCCATCATTATAGGCGGCTGAATAATCGGTACTAACGCCATATATGAATATGCAGCAATGGCTATTGGTCCTAATAAATTAGGTGCAAGCTTGCTTGTCAAGTACAGTGCTGTTGGTCCATCAGCTCCACCAATGATTCCTATTGAAGCTGCTTCTGCTCCTGAAAAATTAACGATTCCATATTTAGTTAAAAGGATTGCGCCTAAAAATGTTGTAAATATACCAAATTGAGCTGCAGCACCTAAAAGCAAACTTCTTGGGTTAGCTATCAATGGTCCAAAATCTGTACTTGCACCAATGCAAAGGAATATTAGAGGTGGATAAATTCCAAGTTCAACCCCTTGAAATAAATAATACAAGAGTCCTCCCTTTTGATCTCCAATCGGTCCATCCATAAGACCAGCTAATGGAAAGTTAACAAGAAGCATACCAAATGCTATTGGTATCATCAAGTATGGTTCATATCCTTTAGCAATTCCTAAATATAAGAAAAAGCATGCAAGGCAAAGCATTATTAAATTTCCTGGCAACATTAAATTAAATCCAAACAACTCAAGTTCCACTGTTTTAAATAATTGTGAAAAACCTGTACTATACCAAAAATCAATAATAAGTTTTAATAAATCATTCATATTATACCCCTTTTAATTAATTATTTCTTTTCTTAACAAAAAAATGCATTACATCAATAATATAAGAAATGACTAATAATGCTAAGAAAACGACTGCCATACTAAAAAACGTTACCACTAAACCTTCCACAAATCCAATTTCAATGCCACTATACATATTCCACCTCCAAATAGTATTATTATTTATATTAAAATACTACATAAAATTTCCACAGTCAATACTTTACAACAAATTGCAATGAAATTATATTATCTTTCAATATTTTATTATTTAATTACTATAAACTAAATATTTTAATTAAGTTAATTCATTATTTTGCAATATTTAAATTTACAATTTCACTTTCTTAAAACTCATAATAAAAGAATACCCTTTTAGGTATTCTTTTATTATGGTCTTATAATTATCTAAAGTTATTGTTATTTTTATTATTGTTGTTTCTATTATTGTTGTTGTTGTTGTTTCTATTATTGTTGTTATTGTTGTTATTGTTATTATCATTTCTTCTGTTGTTTAATTCATCATTACGTCTGTTTTCATCATTATTTCTGTTGTTAAATTCATCATTTCTTCTGTTGTTTAATTCATCATTTCTTTTGTTTTCATTTTTGTTACAATCTTCTTCATTTCTTCTGTTATTAAATTCATTTCTGTTGTTATTATCCATTTTTGTTTCCTCCCAGTTATTCATTCTTGACTTTGCGTCGTTGATTTTTTTGTTTCTAAGGTTATTCATGAAATCATTGTCGTTGTTAAAAATAATATTCATCCCTTTGCTTACAATTTCTTTATAGCATATTTCTGCTACAAATATATTATGAGCTTTTATAAAATAATTATTATTCCTATATTTGTAAAACTGATTTCATATTTCCATTTTATTTTAAAAATAACTGTCGAGGATAACTATATTTTTTAGATTATATTACAAAACTCATACATAGCAATTCCAGCGGCTATAGTTAAATTTAAGGAATCAATACGATCCGTATGTTTTATAATCACGCTTGTTCCAATTTTTGAAAAACTTGAATCAAGGCCGGTTGCCTCATTTCCAAAAACAAGAGTAAATAATTCATCTTTGCTATGATTTACTTCTTTTAATGATATTGCGCCGTCAAGCATAAATGTATAAATTTTATGATTCTTGAATTCCATTTGATAATCAGAAAAATCATTATAATATCTAAAATTAATTTTAAATAAAGAACCCATTGACGCTCTAATTACTTTAGGATCAAAAATATCAACTCCAGGACTTATAATAGCTAAATCATTTAAGCCAAATCCTGCTAAAGTTCTAATCATTGTACCTAAATTGCCCATATTGCTTGGATTTACAAGACATATATGGGGCTCATCATTTATTAATTTACATTCATATTTTTCGAAAACACCTATTACATAGCAATTATCTTTTTCACTTATACGATTAAATAGTTTATCATTTATTTCTGTTTTTATATTTTTATCTTTGCATAATTCAAAAATATTTAAAGAACTTGAATCTGATTTAAACTGTGAACTTATTAAAACTTTAATTACAGTTTCAGGTCTCGAATTTATTAGTTCAACAGTAGGAAACATACCATATGTATATGAATAATCAAAAGTTTTTTTATAAGGCTTAAAAGCTATTTCCATTTTATTTTCTCCTATTAATTTATAATGTAATTATTATATCATAAAGCAAGACGAAATTATTATATCATATGAAATTAAGTATACAATTTTATTTTTTAATTATTTAAAATCTAACTAATTTTTAATTTTAAATGGATTATATTATTATTTTTCCACATAATAATGTCATACTTTTAAAGGAGGTTATTTTATTATGGGAAATTTAACTGAAAAAGAATTAACTGCATTAGAAGATTTATTAAGTCTTGAAGAATTAAATGTAAAAAAATATAACATGTTAATTCAACATACTCAAGATCAACAATTAAAATCTAATTTACAAAATATTGCTAATGTACATCAACAACATTTTAACAAATTATTCAATAACTTAAGATAGGAGGATTCAAATGAACAATAGCAATATGAGAAATAAAAGTAATTTAGGAAATAACATAGGAAACAACTCGCAAAATAATTCAAATTATAGTAACAACGGAGTATCTGACAATGGTATAAGAAATTTAGAAAATGAAAATTCAAATAACATTTCAAAATTTGGAAATGGCACAAACGGAATTTTAGGAAGTGGAGTACAATCTTCTAATTCAAGAAATAACGGTGTTTCTAATAGAGGTATCAACAATTTAGAGAATAGTTCTAACAACTTTGGAAACAGTTCAAACTTTAATTCTAATAGTTTTGGAAATTTCAACTCAAATTCTGGTAACAATGGCGTTTCAGACAATGGTATTAGTAATTTAGAAAATAGTAGTTCTAACAGAAATAATGGTATCTCTGATAGAGGCATCAGCAATTTAGAGAATGGTTCTAACAGCTTTGGAAACAGTTCAAACTTTAATTCTAATAGTTTTGGAAATTTCAACTCAAATTCTGGTAACAATGGCGTTTCAGACAATGGTATTAGCAATTTAGAAAATAATAGTTCTAACAGAAATAACGGTATCTCTGATAGAGGCATCAGTAATTTAGAGAATAGTTCTAACAACTTTGGAAACAGTTCTAACTTTCAAAATTCAAGCATGAATATGGGCAACAGTATGAATTCTAAAATGAATATAATGGGCGGAAATAATATGAATAATTCAAATTCAAATAACATTTTTAGTTCTAATATGAGCAATATGTCGTCACAAGGCAAAAACCAATTTGGTGATAAAGAAGTGTTAAATGAAGCATTAACAACTGAAAAATCAACAACAAGTGTATATAATACATTTGTTAATGAATGTAGCAATCAAAAATTAAGGAATGACTTGTTACAAATTTTAAATACTACTCACTCAGTTCAAGCACAATTATTTAATGAAGCTCAAAACAGAGGAATTTATCAATTAGCACAAGCAGAACAACAAAAAATAACTCAAGCAAAACAAAAATATTCTAAACAACAGCAACAACAAGGACAACAAACATATCAACAATATATGCCTCAACAACAACAACAACAACAACAATATTTGTATGAACAATATATGAATGAATATGAATCTCAACTAAATAATGATCAAATATTAAACCAACAATTTGAATCACAACAAACAAAAAACCAATATCATTTACAACCTCATTATTCAACACAAAGAAACCAACAATTTACAAACAGAAGACAACAAGAAAATGATAACAAAAACAACCAATATTTTGACTCATCAATGGGTCCTTGGCATTAAAATTTTAAGGAGGCCACTTAATTTAAGTGACCTCCTTATTTTTTATTTATTAAAACACTCCCATAGTTTTAAATATATATGTGAACATAAATATAGTAAAAGAACTTAAAATTGTTGAGATAAAAACTATTTGTCCAGCTAATTCGTAATTAGAACCACAATTTTGAGCCATAGTAAAACTCGTAACAGCTATGGGTGCAGCAGCCATAGCAAATAAAGATGCAAGTTCTGGTCCTCTAAACCCTATAAAAATAGCAATTGGTAGAATTATAGCTGGAGATATTAATAATTTAAATGCACATACAATAGTTATATATTTTTTGTTTTTTAAAACATTTCCAATTTCAAATTCTCCTCCAAGTGTCATTAAAGCAAGAGGAGTAGCTAAACTTGCTACATCGGATATAGTTTTTTCAATAGAATTAGGTAGATTTAATTTAAATATAGATGTTAAAATTCCTAAAAATGAACCTATAATAAGTGGATTTTTAGCTATACCGATTAAAGTTTCTTTTATTTGTAGATTCTCTTTTGAGTAAATATCTAAAATTATTACTGAAGTAAAATTATAAAGCGGGATTATTATTGCAATAAGCATGGCAGATAAGGCCCCGCCTTCACTACCTGAAATATTAGTTACTAATGGTATGCCAAACAATACAAAATTGCTTCTAAACATTCCTTGAATTAATACACCTCTATTTTTATTATCTTTTTCAAATTTAGGTACTGTAATCATTAGAAATGCTATGAGTATCAAAACAATACTTACTGCAAATATGACTAATTTTCCATTAAATATATCAGTAATTTTGCTTTTGTAAATATTATTAAACAAAAGCACTGGTAATAATGCTTTAAATGTAAAAGTGTTAGCCTTTTTTAGAAATATTTCATCAAAAATATTTATTTTTTTAAAAAATGTTCCTAAACACATTATTAAAAACATTGGTAATACGACATTTATTGAAAATATTAAATTGTCCAATTTTCTTTCCTTTCATTTATAAATCAGTTAAATATGCATATATTAATTTTATTGTGTTCTCCATACCATCTATATGAGTTCTTTCCATACCATGGGATGCATTAACACCAGGTCCAACCAGTCCACCTCTAATGTCATTTCCTCCTCTTAAAGAAGCTGAAACATCAGAGCCATACATAGGATATATATCAACCGCATGCTTTATTTTATGTTTTTTACAAAGTTCAATTAAATTTGTAGTAATATCATAATCATATGGACCTGAGCTATCTTTCACACATATGGAAACATCCTGTTCAGTACAACCTAAATCAAGACCTATACATCCCATATCTATTCCAACTAATTCATTTATATCATCCGGGATTGATGAACACCCATGTCCAACTTCTTCATATGTTGAAATTAATATCTTTATTTTATGATTTGGCTTTGTGTTAAGTCTGTGAAATATTTCCATAATGCTTAAAGCACAAGCTGTTCCAGCTTTATTGTCCAAATATCTTGACTTAATAAAACCTGAATTTGTTATTTGAAATTTAGGTTCAACTGAAATAAAATCCCCTGTCATAATTCCAAGTTCCAAAACATCTGTATTGGAATAAACAACTTCATCCAATCTTACCATCATATTATCTTCAGTTCTTTCCTTATTTTTTGCATCCGGATAAACATGAACTGCTGGAGATGTTGATAAAATTGTCCCTGTAAATATTTCACCTTTTCTTGTATGAATTTTGCAATATTCACCATCAAGAGTAGAAAATATATTTCCACCAATAGATGATATTTTAATAGTTGAATCTCTATTTATTGATCTAACCATAGCACCTAATGTATCAACATGAACCGGTATGCCAATACAGCGGCTATTATCTTTCCCTTCAATTTCTATTATTCCATTTCCCTTGTTATTTTTAGTAAATTTAAATCCATATTTATTAGCAATTAATTCAATGTGATTTATAACATTTTTACAATATCCAGTTGGACTTGGTATATTAATTATTTCTTCTAATGTTTTAAGAGTAAATTCTCTATTTAATATTAATTCCAAATTACCTCCTATAAAACTTAATATTTTAAATAAACAATTTTTTTACATTAATATTACTATTAAAAAATACAAATACAATTTAAATTATACTACCCTTCATATGAATTTTACAACATGTTTTAGTTTTAATTGCAAATTTAATTTTATAGATATATAATAAAGTAAATTAAAGGCATACTATAAGATGGAGGAAAATATGGAAAATTTAAAATTAAAAGATTTTTTAGACTATAAGTTTTTATCTGATCTACAAATATCACCTGATAAAAAATATGCTGCATTTACAGTTCACACTTCTGATTTTGATGAAAATAAGTACTTATCAAACATTTATATTTATAATTGCCTTACATCTGAATACAAGAAACTTACAACATGCAATAAAGAAAAAAGTTTTATATGGATAAATGACGATATTTTGTTATTTCCATCTATAAGAGATAATAAATTAAAAGAAAAGATAGATAAAGGCGAGCAGTGGACTGCTTTTTATGCTATAAATATCCATGGTGGTGAAGCTTATGAATATATGAGAATACCTATGAATGTTTCAGATATAAAATTACTTTCCGAAAATAAATTTATAATTACTGCTGAATATGACCATTATGGAATAAATCTTCACTCTTTGTCAGGGGATGAAAAAACTAAAGCCATAGATTTAATAAAAGAAAATAAAGATTATGAAATATTGGATGAAATTCCTTTCTGGGCAAATGGAGAAGGATTCACTAATAAAAAAAGAAACAGACTTTATGTATTTGACAAATTAACTCATGATATACTTCCTATATCAGATAAATTTGAAAATGTTTCATTATCAGGTATTAAAGATAATAAAGCTCTTTACATAACAGAAAAATTCACTAATAAAAAAGAAATGACTACAGGGCTATATTTATATGATTTAAATTTAAATGATATTTTTTGCATAGTAGAAGATGGTGAATATAGTATTGATTATGCTGAAATAATAGGAAATAATATTATTTTTTGCGGCTCGCTAATGGATACATACGGATTAAACCAAAATTATAATTTTTATAAAATAGATGATGGAGATATTAAACTTTTAGCAGAACATGATTTTGGAATGCATAGCTCTGTTGGAACGGACTGTAAATATGGTGGTGGCATAGATGTTCGTGTAAATAATAATGAATTATATTTTGTTGGAACTGAAAATAAAAGCTCTTTTATAAAAAAATTATCTTTAGACGGAACTATAACAACTCTAACAAGAAATAATGGTACAATTGATTGTTTTGATATAGGTACGGATGAAATATTATTTATAGGTTTAAGAGGTCAAAAACTTCAAGAAGTTTATAGTTTTAAGCCAGGTTTTGAAATACAGAAAACTAAATTTAATGAAGCAATTTATCAAAATAAATATATTTCAGTTCCTGAAAGATTAGATTTCATAAGCGATGATGTAAAAATAGAAGGTTATGTTTTAAAACCTGTTAATTTTGACCAGAGCAAAACATATCCTGGTATATTAGATATCCATGGAGGCCCTAAAACAGTTTATGGTGAAGTTTTTTATCACGAAATGCAATATTGGGCTAACGAAGGCTACTTTGTGTTTTTCTGTAATCCTCGTGGCAGTGATGGAAGAGGAAATGCATTTGCTGATATAAGAGGAAAATACGGAACAATTGACTATGATGACTTAATGAAATTTACAGATAAAGTTTTGGATAAATATCATCAAATAGATCCATCCCGTATTGGTGTTACAGGCGGTTCATACGGTGGATTCATGACAAATTGGATAATAGGGCACACGGATAGATTTAAATGTGCAGCTTCTCAAAGAAGTATTTCAAACTGGATTTCAAAATTTGGAACTACTGATATAGGATATTTTTTCAATGCTGACCAAATACAATCAACACCATGGGATAATGTAGAAAAACTTTGGTATCATTCACCTTTAAAATATGCTAATTTAGCTGTTACACCTACATTATTCATTCATTCTGAAGAAGATTATCGCTGTTGGTTACCAGAAGGATTACAAATGTTTACTGCATTAAAATATCATGGAGTTGATGCAAGGCTTTGTATGTTTAGAGGCGAAAATCACGAACTAAGCCGTAGCGGAAAACCAAAACATCGAGTTAGAAGGCTTGAAGAATTAACAAACTGGTTTGAAAAATACTTGAAATAAAATTAAAAGCATCTCAATTTTGAGATGCTTTATAATTTTTATTTATCATTAACTATCTTATGAACTATTTTATAACCTTGTTCGGTTAATTTTTTTTCAATATCTTCTGTATTCAACGCATTTGTTCTTACAACTACATCACTTTTTCCTGTTCCTCTGTAAACAGCTGCATGAGTTATATTTGCATTGTATGTTTCAAAAGCCTCAGCTATGTCAGCAAGAGAACCAGGTATATCTAATGATTCAATAGTTATTCTGCTTCCTTTATCCTTAAATCCTAATAATTCAATAAATGCATCAAAAATATCACTTTCAGTAATAATTCCAACTAACTTTCCATTATCAACAACTGGCAAAGTTCCTATTCTGTTGTCCCTCATCATGACCGCTGCTTCTTCTAAAAGACAGTCCTGTGATACTGTAATAGCATTTTTAGTCATAGCATCTTTAACTTTAGTTTTAGACAATAAATAATTAATTTCAAAAATACTTAATGATGTTGCTTTCGTAGGGGAAACTTTTTGAATATCTCCTTGCGTAAGAATTCCAACAACTTTTTCTTTGTCAACAACTGGCAACCTTTTAAGGTTTTTTTCACTCATTAAAGTTAATGCTTCACTGATAGGTGCATCAAAAGCTATTGTGTACGGGTTAGACGTCATCCTGCTTTTTACATACATATATTATTCTCCTCCTCCAAGATAAGCTTTTTGAATATCATCTGATTTTGAAAGTTCTTCTCCAGTACCACTCATTACTATTGAACCTGTTTCTATAACATATGCACGATGCGCTATGGATAATGCCATGCGGGCATTTTGTTCAACAAGAAGTACTGTGGTTCCAGTAGAATTTATATTTTTAATTATATCAAATATTTCGCGAACTAGCAATGGAGCAAGACCCATTGAAGGTTCATCAAGCAAAAGAATTTTTGGGCGGCTCATTAAAGCTCTACCCATAGCAAGCATTTGTTGCTCTCCACCTGATAAAGTTCCAGCCAATTGTTTTTTTCTATTACCTAATATAGGAAATAGCCCATATACATTTTGAATATCTTTTTTTATTTCTGCTTTATCATTTCTTAGGTAAGCACCAAGTTCTAAATTTTCTAAAACACTCATTTCAGGAAAAATTCTTCTTCCTTCAGGAACTTGTGAAATATGCATTTTAACTCTTTGAGTTGCAGGCATATTTGTTATATCAGCTCCTTCAAAAAAAATTTGACCGCTTGTTGCTTTGTTTAAACCTGAAATAGTTCTTAAAGTTGTTGTTTTTCCAGCTCCATTAGCTCCAATAAGTGTTACTATTTCACCTTCATTTATAGTCAAAGAAACATCTTTTAGGGCTTGAATAACTCCATAATGCACATTAAGATTTTTTATTTGAAGCATCGCTTAAATCCTCCCCTAAATATGATTCAATAACTTTTTTGTTAGATCTAACTTCTTGTGGAAGACCTGAAGCTATCATCATACCATAATTTAAAACATAAATTCTTTCGCATATTTTCATAACTAAAGACATATCATGTTCAATTAACAATACCGTAAGATCAAATTCTTTTCTAATTTTTGCTATTGTTTTTGTAAGCTCAGCTGTTTCATTTGGATTCATACCTGCTGCAGGTTCATCTAACAATAATAGTACTGGCTTAGTAGCCATAGCTCTTACAATTTCAAGATGCCTTTGTTCTCCATAAGGTAGATTTTTAGCTAATTCATTTTTTTTATGAGTTAAGCTAAAAATATCCATTAGTTTTTCAGCTTCAATCTTTAATCTATCTTCTTCCTCATAAAATTTATTAGAACGAAAAAGTGCTGATGGCATTTTGTATCCTATATTTTTATGCATAGCAATACGAATATTATCTAAAACAGTTAAATCCTTAAAAAGTCTTATATTTTGAAATGTACGAGCTAAACCTGACGCAGTTACATCATATGGCTTTATTCCACCAAGCTCTTTTATATTTCCATTTAAGTCTAATTTTATACTTCCTGTTGTAGGAGTATATACGCCTGTAAGTAAATTAAATAGAGTTGTTTTTCCAGCTCCATTTGGTCCAATAAGGCCTATTAATTCTCCTTTGTCTATATACATATTTACATTTGAAACTGCTGTAAGTCCACCGAAGGACTTTGTTAATCTTTCAACTGAAAGCAATGGCATAATAAGCCCTCCTTTACTCAATTTTCTCAGTATTTTTATTTGATTTGAACATATCAGTTATTTCTTTTGTTCCTAAAAGACCCTGTGGTCTAAACAACATAATAGCTACTAACAATAATGCATATATTATCATACGTATTTCAGTAAATTGTTGCAAGAATGTAGTCAACACTGCAAGTAAAATTGCAGCTATAACAGAACCAGAAATAGATCCTAACCCACCTAATACAACAATTACTAATACATCCACACTTTTCATAAATCCAAATACATTTGGTTTTATGAAATAGAAATAAGATGCGTATAATCCACCTGCAATACCTGCAAAAAAAGCTCCAAGAGCAAATGCCATTACTTTATACTTTGTTGTATTTACACCCATGGACTCAGCAGCAATTTCGTCTTCACGAATTGAAATACAAGCACGACCATGGGATGATCTAATGAAATTATTTATTAAAATTATTGTTGCCATTAAAAATATAAATAGCCAAGTCCAATTTGTATTTCTTGGAATTCCACTAAGACCAGCAGCACCATTTGTAATTTCCATATTTAAAAATAAAACACGAATTATTTCTGCCATACCAAGAGTTGCTATTGCAAGGTAATCACCTTTAAGTCTTAAAGTAGGTATTCCTATTATTACACCTACTATTGCTGCAGCCACAGCTCCTGCTAATATACCAAATATAAATCCTAAAGTTGAATCTGTATTCATACTGATTAAAGCACATACATAAGCGCCTATTGACATAAAACCTGCATGACCAAGTGAAAACTGCCCTGTAAATCCTGTAACTAAATTCAAACTAACCGCAAGAATTATATTAATACAAATTGTTGCTAATGTAATTTCATAAAATGAATTTATTATTTTAACTGAAATGAGAACTTGCACAACAGCAAAGACTGCTACTATTAATAATAAAGTTATTATATTCTTTTTTGATAACACTCTCATATTACACCTTCTCTTTCGTATTTTTGCCAAGAATACCTGCTGGCTTAATGATTAAGATTACAATCAAAATAGCAAATACAAAAGCATCTCTATACATAGAATTTCCATAACCTGAAACTAAAGTTTCCATTATTCCTATGGAAAGTCCTCCTATCATTGCTCCTGGAATACTTCCTATTCCACCAAATACTGCAGCAACGAATGCTTTTAAACCTGGCATCATACCCATTAATGGATCTATTGAATTATAATATATACCAACTAATACACCACCAGCTCCTGCTAAAGCAGAACCTATAGCAAATGTAAATGATATAGTTGTGTCAACTTGAATTCCCATTAATTGTGCTGCATCTTTATCCGCAGATACTGCACGCATTGCTTTTCCAATCTTTGTTTTATTTATTATATACTGAAGAATTATCATAAGCACTATAGCAGTTACTACTATATAAATTTGCTGCATGTTAATTACTACATTTCCTAAATTAAATGATGCATCAGAAAGAACTTTAGGATAAGATCTAACCTCTGCTCCAACAAAAAACATCATAACATATTCCAAAAGAAAAGACATACCTATTGCAGTAATAAGTACTGCTATTTTAGTAGAATTTCTAAGAGGTTTGTAAGCAACCTTTTCTATTAATATACCCAATGCAGCACTTGCTAACATTGCAATTATAAGTGCAGGAAAAAACCCTAATTTCGCAAAAGTTGTAGCAGCGAAACCAATGTATGCTCCAATCATGTAAACATCGCCGTGAGCAAAATTTATTAATTTAATTATTCCATATACCATAGTATAACCTAAAGCAATTAACGCATAAATGCTTCCTAAAGAAATACCATTTACCATTTGTTGTAAAAACTGTTCCAAGAGTGCACCTCCATTTCTTGATATAATGACAATTAAGTTAGTATGAAATCACACTAACTTAATTATTATGTCATATATTTATTTAAAATTTATTTATTTTGGATCTACTTTAACGCTTGTTTTTTGAACGCCATTTTCTAAACCAATAACAACTGCAGATTTAATTGGGTTATGATCTTCGCCCATATCAAATGTACCAGTTACTCCAGCAAATCCTTTTGTATCTGCAAGAGCATCTTTAATTGCTACAGGATCAGTTGAATTAGCACGTTTAATAGCATCTGCTATGTATTGTCCAAGGTCATAACCAAGTGCGTTAAATGCATTTGGATCAACATTGTTTTTTGCTTTATATGCAGCAATAAAATCTTGAACTTTTGGATCTTGGTCTAAAGAAGAATAATGATTTGAGAAATAAACATCATTTAAAGCTTCAGGTCCAGCAAGTTCTAAAAGAACTGGAGAATCGAATCCATCTGCACCAAGTACTGGAGCTTTGATTCCTAAATCACGTGCTTGTTTAATTATTAAACCGGCTTCTTGATAATATCCTGGAATAAATATTACGTCAAACTCTTGGCCTTTTATTTTAGTCAATATTGCATTGAAGTCTTTATCTTTTCCTACATAGCCTTCTTCAGCAACTATTGTTCCACCAGCAGCTTCAAATGTAGCTCTAAAGTTTTCAGCAAGTCCTTTACCGTAATCGCTTGAGTTATCTTTTATAATAACAGCTTTTTTAGCACTTAAATTTCCAGAAGCAAAGTTAGCCATTGTAACGCCTTGGAATGAATCATTAAAGCAAAGACGGAAAACAAAATCATTTACATTTCCTTTATCATCTGTTGTAACACCTTTATCTGCAGTTGCAGAAGCTGATATTACTGGTATTTTACTTCCCATAGCTACAGGAATAGTTGCCATGAAATTACCTGATGTTGCAGGTCCTAAAGAAGCAACAACACCTTCTTGAGTCATAAGTCTTGTTGCTACTGAAGTAGCTTCAGCTGAATCTGACTTATTGTCTATTTTTACAGGAACTATTTGCATTCCGTTTATACCACCGGCAGCATTTATTTCATCAAATGCCATCAAAATTCCGTCAACAGAAGCATTTCCATATGATGCAACATCTCCAGTTAATTCATAGTTAATACCTATTTTAACTTCTTTTGCATCACCGTTGCCAGTGCTAGGTTTATCTTGTCCACCGCTGCATGCAGTCAATGAACCAATTATTAATGTGCTAGCGATTAATAATGATAGTAATTTTTTCATACTTTTGTGCACCCCTTGTTTTCTTTAATTTTAAAACTTATATTAATACATTTTTTACTTTTTGTCAATAAAAATTTACTTTAAGATTTTGTTTATGTATTAACTAAAATTTATTTATATGTTAAATATATATTTTATTAATAAAGTATGTATTTATGCAATTTTATATTCAAAATTTTTATACAACCGTCGTTAAAACTAATACAACTTATAATCGATGTACTTAATTTATTATATACTATTCCTATGAAATATATTATATATATTGAAATTTCAGCATTTTTTAACTACATTAATATTTATACAATTAAAAACAAAAAGACTGTCTCCAAAATAGGAAATAAGATTTCTAAAATATTAGCGTACGTAGGCGTACTCTTTATTGTTTATTTTCTATCAACTGCTCCAATGTATAATAAAGTTGAAAATTAGGGTGCTTTTTCAGACTATAAGATAGTTTTTTCTCGAAAATATTTGTTAATTAAAAAAGTTGCTTGAAACTATTCGAGCAACTTTTAGAAATTTATAATTTTCTTGCTTCATAAAACAATAGTTAGCACTCACCTCGTATTTTGATTGACAAGTTGTTTTATATTGCATACTATTCATTTATAGAATTTATGTGTATATAATTTATGAGATAAATGAACTATATTAAGAAATAAATATCTTAGATCTATCCATTATTGTATAAACAGAGAGCTGACTCTCATAGAGAGTCAGCCCCCTTTTTTTTAACTATGTTAAATATAAAGTTTTTAATTATCTGCAGTCGCTTGTGCCACCGATTCTATCACAGTTTGCAAATAGGATAACTAATAATAAGAAGAAGAATAATAAGCTGCTATTATCATCGCCACCAAAATCTCCTAATACGCCGCCGTCTTCACCATTGCAGAAGCAGAACAAAACTACAAGTAATAAGAAGAAGAATAATAAGTTATCTCCATCTCCTAATATATTATTAAACATTTAATTACCTCCTAAAGATTATTTTTCTATATATTATTCATGATGCATCCAAAGTGTTACTTATTAACTATTTAATTTTATTAAAAATTTTTTTATTTTATAAAGCATATCATCTTCTGTGTCATTTAAATTTTTATGTGTATATCTTGCGCTTTTATAATGATTTTTGTTTTCATAACAATCTTCATTGCAATTTATTTTATCAGCTTTATATTTTATGGAGTTCATGTCATTTAAAATGCTCATAATCAAATCAGTGTTTCTATTTAATTCATGTAATATAAACATCATTTCATCAATACTGTTTTTTCTCCTCAAGTTTACCACCTCTTTATTAAAAAAATATGATGATTGTTACTTTATTATATGAGCTTAATTTAAAGTTGTTTGATTTTACAAAGTTAAATTTTTTGCTTATTGAATTTTTAGCGCTTTGAGATATAATGTATATATAATAAATTAAACTACATATAATAATTTTTATAATAAAGCTATTTAAAGGGGTACTTATGAAAGCATTTAAAAATATAGTAATTATAGCTATGATTGGAATGTTGTCTTCTACATATTTATTTAATCTTGCTCCAATTGATTATAAAGGAACCATAGAAATAGAAACTCCAAAAGAATCAAGCACATTAAATTTAAAAGTTGACAATGAGGGGAAAAATTTAATTAATCCAAACACAATTGTTATTTCACATGTATCTGAAAATAATGAAGTAGTGAAAAGTATCTTAGAAAACATTTTTACTGCAACGGTATACAAAAATAATAATATTATAAAAAGCAATTTAAATTTAGAAACTGTGGCTACAACACCAAATACAAGTTTTACAGTTAATAAAGATAATCCAATCCAAACAACATTAGATATTAGCCAAAAAAAATTAGGTCTTGAAGATGGAAATTATGAAATAGTGTTTGAATCAAGTTTAATAGGTGATTCTAATAAGTCCTCTATTTCTGTATCCGTATCATATGATACAAAAGGTAAATATTATCCTGCTTTAAATGAAGCACCTACTAAAACAAAAGGTTTAACATTATATTTTGCAAATGAAAATGCAGACACATTAATTCCTGTTACAAGGTTTCAAGTAGAGGATAAATCACTTACAAGAATGACAATTCAACAGCTTCAAAACGGCCCTATAAACAAAGATTTGCATACTGTAATAAAAGATGTAACAAACATAACTTATAATAATGGAAATGTTAAAATAGACATACCAAGTAGCTATACTGCTTATGATAACGGATCTACAGGAGGACTACTCTCTTACAATGCATTTGTAAAATCTATTTTTGCTGTTGATAAATATTGGCCGATAAAAAGTATAAGTTTTACAGTTGATAGAAAAAAAGCTGATGTTTATTTCCACGGTATAGATATTTCAAGCCCAATACTAAATAATAATGAAAACTATTTAGTTTATTTAGCTTATAATTCTAATGGCAGGTATTATTTGTTTGAACATAAAGTAGATTTAGTTAGTTCTGGAATAAGAGAAGAAGAAACAATTGAAATTAAAGCCCAAAAGTTATTTGATGCATATAAGGATATTAAAATTAATTATGGATTAAAACCAATACCTGAAGATATAAATTTACAAAATGTATCATTAGAAAATAGAATTTTAGTACTCGATTTTAATGATAATCTTTTAAAAGAATATTCTAATAAGGATGATTTAAAATTAATGATGATTGAATCGCTGATATATTCTTTTACAACAATACCAAATGTAGATGGAATAAAAATAACAGTCAATAATAGCCCTATAAATAATTTTATAAAAGATCGTGACTTGACAGGTATTTTATATCCTCCTAAATTTATAAATCCTGAATTAGTAGAATAACAAATATATAATTTAATATAAAATTATATATAATAAAATTAAATTTTAAGTTATAATATGATTACCAACAAAAAGTCGTGAAACGACTTTCTGGTAATAATCATATTATCATTAATTATATATTATAATTACAAATTACAGGAGGGACAATGAACTTTTTTCAAAAATTTATGATAGGAAGATATGGAACTGATAAACTCTCCATGACTCTTTTAGTAGGAGGCATGATAGTAACATTTATTGGAGATATTGTACATTCGGAAATATTAATATTATCGAGTTATATATTTTTCACAGCATCATTTTTTAGAATTTTATCAAAAAATATTTCAGCAAGACAACAGGAAAATATTAAATTTTTAAAATATTATAATCCTACAACAGCTTGGGTTAAATCACAAATTAATGTTTTAAAAGGAAATAAATCATATAAATATTTTTCATGTCCTAATTGCAAACAAAAAATGCGTGCTCCAAGAAAAAAAGGAAGTATCATGGTCACTTGCAATAAATGCAGTAATAAATTTAATATAACAACATAGAGAAAAACAGAAAAGAGTTAAACAAATGTTTAACTCTTTTCTGTTTTTTAAGTTTTTTTCTAATGTTATTTTCTTGATAATGGTGTATTTTTAAATACAGCTAAAAAAACTACCATTATTATAATTCCAACTAATGATTGAAGTGAGTTTCCTATAATTTCAACTAATGGAGTTATGAAACTTCCAACCATTACAGCACCCACTAAATAATAAGCTATTACCTGCCATACACTTCCTAAAAATGAACCTATTAAATACTTATTTTTATTATCCATTTTTACTACAACATATCCCATTATTAACGCCATGACACCTTTAATAATAAATGTTGGTAAAGCATAAATTGCATATCCACCCAGTATGTCAGCTAAAGCCGCACCTAAAGCTGCAGCTAATGCTCCACTTTTGCCTCCAAGTAAAATTACTGCTATAAATATAAATCCATCACCTATATGTGAATATCCATTTGTAATTGGCATTGGAACTTTAATAAGAAATGTAGCTACGCATATTAGTGCTGCAAGCAATGCAGTATAAACCATTTTATTTAATTTTTTATCACTCATTTATATCTCCTTGTATTGATTTATATATTAATTATATGCATTTCTGTACCCTTTAAAAGATACAGTTTTTCATTTTACATGAGCTACAGATATGTATTTAATAAAAAAACGTCCTTTTTTATTATTAGGACGTTGTATTATAAATATTAATTTTTAAATAAATAAAAAATATTAAAGCTCAAGCCCGGTTTCCTTGCGACACACAGAATTACCCACTTATTGCTGCTTCCTTCCGGACCTGACACGTTCACAGGATTCTGTTGCGCAAGACCGAGCTTGAGCAATTAAAAATATAACATAAATAAATAAAGATGTCAATGTAAAATAGTGTAAATTTTATTTTTCTAAATTTATTTATTAAAATTATGATTAACTTACAATTGAATTCATATAAGATATTAACGGCTCAATGGTTGTTTTATCTGTGAAATCAACAACTTCACCATAAGTATCAAGCATCATTTTATCTTCATCCGTCATTTCTTCTTCTTTTTTGCTTTTTACCATTTTCTTAAGTGCTGACATCATAGCTTTATGTACAATACCTAATTTTTTATAATCAATGCCTCCACGCAAATGAAATATTTTTATTTGTTTTTGCATTTCATCAGTAAAATTTTTATTTATTATAGGTAAAAATTGAGATTTTATATTTGGATCAGCTAATCCAACAGTAAAAACAATTAAATTTTTATTTTTTAATTTTTCAAAATTTTTTGTGATTATGTCCACCCCTAATATACCACTAGCATAAAGTCCGCCACCATATATTATATTGTCATAGTTAAGCATATTTTCAACTTTTAAATCAGAACTATCATATAAATCACAATTTAATTTTTCAGAAATCCATTTTGCATAATTTTGCGTATGTCCATATTTTGTTTTATAAACTACAACTGTATTACTCATATTATACCTCTCCATGATTTTAATTGATTGATTTATTTAAAGCATTTTCAATTGATTTTAATATTACTTTACTGCTATAAGTAGCTCCTGAAACAATATCGACTTCTAAACTTTGATTTTCCACGACTTTCTCAGTTAATATTTCTGCTGATTCACCTTTACCATTATTATGTTTCAACAATTCAATATTCACTATTTTATTGTTTTTTATAGTTACATTAACTTCAGCAGATACAGGAAATACTCCATAGCTACCATTATATGTTCCATCTTTTGCATTTGATAAATTAATATTTTCTATTGTTAACTTATCTAACTTGCTTAAACTTTTTTGCATATTGTTTATTGAAAACAAAATAATTATAAATAAAACAACTACAATAAATATAAATGATAAAAAAACTTTTTTCTTCTTCATATTCAGCCACCTTAATAAATTTTTTAATAAGTATTAAATTTCAGCAAAATCATTTTAAAACCTCAAATGTTTTTTCTTCTTCATATTGCTTAGTGTACAAGTTGTAATAATAGCCCTTTTTGTTAATTAATTGCAAATGCGTTCCTTGCTCAACCACTTTTCCATTTCTTACTGCCAAAATTAAATCTGCTTTTTTAATTGTAGATAGCCTATGAGCTATTATAAATGAAGTTCTACCTTTTAACAAATAGTTAATACCTTCTTGCAAATGCGTTTCAGTTTGTGTATCAATAGATGATGTCGCTTCATCTAAAACAAAAATTTTAGGATTAGCTAATATAGCTCTTGCAATTGATATAAGCTGTTTTTCTCCAGTAGATAATTTGTCGCCCCCTTCCCCTACTTGAGAATCGTACCCAAACTCTAATTTTTTTATAATTTCATCAACCGAAACTATTTTTGCAGCTTTTTCAATCTCTGCATCACTAGCATTAAGATTCCCATAACGAATGTTTTCTTTTATAGTTCCTGAAAACAAATGTGGATTTTGCAATACATAGCCTATGTTTGAATGAAGCCATAACTGTGATCTTTCTCTATAATCCTTACCATCTATAAATACTTGCCCCTCAGTAGGTTCATAAAACCTGCATGCAAGGTTTACAAGTGTGCTTTTTCCTGCTCCTGTTTCTCCAACTATAGCCACATTTGTACCAGCAGGAATAAATAAATTAAAATTGTTTAAAATTTCTTCATCACCATCAGGATATTTAAATGTAACATTTCTAAACTCTATATCACCTTTAATTTCTTCCCAGTTTTCTTTTTTAGGATTTATGTTATCCCCATACTTTTCTAAAACTTGTTCAGAATCTTTAATTAAAGGCTCTTTTTCGAGAATCTCTGTAACTCTTTCTATATTAGCTTGTAAAGAAATTACTTCTGAAAATATACGAGCTAATTGTTGTATGGGTTCAAATATTCCAATTGCATATGATATAAATGCTGATAAAGTGCCAAGCTTCATCAAATCATTCATAGCAAGATATCCACCCCTTGCTAAAACTATGGCTGTTGTTGCAGAGCCAAAAAAAACTATTATTGGAATAAATACTGCATTTAATCTTGCTAATTTAATCGATGTAAATTCTAAATCATTAGTTGACTTTTTAAATTCTTTTAAATTTAAATGTTCTATAACCAAAGTTTTTGATGTACGCGCTCCAGTTATTCCTTCATTGAAATCACCTGTCATTTTAGAATTTATTTTTCTTAAATTTCGACTTTCTATTAACATCCTTTTTTGAAAAAACATCGTAATAATAACCATCAAAGGTATGGATACAATTATTAATAACGCAAGTTTATAATTTAATATCATCATAGCTATAAAGACACCTATTACGTATGCTATGGACCATATTACATCAACTAATCCCCATGCAATCATGGAACCAATTTTATTTGTATCACTTAAAACTCTTGACATTATATAACCAACAGGTGTTGTATTGTAGTAAGACAAAGATAAACTTTGCAAATGCATAAAAATAGATTGCCTTAAATCATATCCTAAGCGCATTTCAACAGTTATTGCTAACCTAACAAATATATATACTGTTATAACCTGCAATGAAATTACCAAAAAATATAATATTGCAAATTTATTTAATCCTTCTGTTGAATTATTTACTATAAAGTTATCAACTGCATAACTCTGAAATAAAGGAAGGGCTACATCAATAAAAGCAGAAATCAACATGAATGCAACTATTCCTATTAACTGACTAAGATATTGTTTGAAAAATTTTCTTAATTTAAGCCATACTTTTATATCAAATGATTTAATTTCTTTAATTTCTTCTTCCAAAATTGCCTCCAACATTTATCATATGGATAAATTCATTTGAACATCATATATATTTTTATAAATCCCATCCTTTTTAATAAGATCTTCATGAGTACCTATGTCCGCTATTTCACCCTTATCTAATACTAAAATCATATCTGATTCCATGAGAGTTGTTATACGATGAGAAATAAGTATAGTTGTTGACTTGTTTTTTCTCTTTTTAAGTTCATTTCTAATTTTAGCATCTGTTTCAGAATCTACAGCGGATAAAGAATCATCAAAAACCATTATAGGAGTATTTTGAAGTATCATCCTTGCAATAGCAACACGTTGTTTTTGACCACCAGAAAGTGTAACACCCCTTTCACCTACAATGGTATCATATCCTTTTTCAAAATTTTCTATGGACTTTGTAACTTGAGCTACATCTGAAACATTTCTTATTTCTTCTATACTTGCTTCAGGTTTAGCTATTTTAATATTATCCTTAATTGTTTTTGAAAACAAAAACGGCTCTTGAAGGACCATGCCAATGTTTTTTCTTAGATAATTTCTTTTAATATTTTTAATGTTAACATTACCTATTGTTATTGTACCCTCACCTTCTGACAAATCATATAAACGATTTAACAAATGCATGAGTGTTGTTTTTCCTGATCCAGTTCCACCTAATATGGCAAATGTAGTTTTGTATTTAATTGTAAAACTTATATCTTTTAATATTGGCGTATTATTATCATATTTAAAGTTTACATTTTTAAATTCTATATCTTGACTTAAATCAGGTGTTTCATTGTTTATTTCGTCTTTTTCTTCAGGTTCTTTTAAAATTTCACATATTCTATTTAAAGAAACTTTCGTTTTACTAAGTTCGCCTAATATTCTACCAAAACTTCTTACAGGCCATGTAAGCATAGCATTATAAGATACAAATGCAAGAAACTCTCCTAATGTAATGATTCCTTTTGAAGCTTGAATTACTCCAACATAAATTACAGCCATAATTTGAAGCCCTGTTACTAAATCTCCAACTCCCCAATAAATACCAAGCTTATACCCAAGTTTTACCCATAAATCTGAAAACTCTTTGTTTCTTTTGTTGAATTTTTCTATTTCATATTTTTCTCTTCCAAAAGCCCTTACTACTCTAACACCAGTTAAATTTTCTTGAGCTGCATTAAAAAGCTGACCTTCAGCCTCATCTGCTACTAAAAACTGCTTAGATAAAATGCCATAGAAAATAGAAGAATATATTATAATTATAGGAACAAATATAAGTACTATTAAACTTAATAAGTAATTCATAGAAAACATAAGTATTAAAGATATAACTATTAACATTATTGTTCTAAACAATTCCATGAGCTGAGAACTCATAAAATTACGAACCATTTCTACATCAGAAGTTGAACGTTGTATTGTATCCCCAGTTTGATTTTTTATATGCCAGCTGTATGGCAGCTTTTGGATATGTTCATATAAACTATTTCTAATACTTTTCATTAATTTTTCAGAAGCTTTTGCATTAGATGTTCTTCCTATATAATCACAAATACATGTTATTATAGCTAAAATTATAATTGCTAAAGCACAAATCCAAATATTTTCTCTAATATAATTACGGCCACCAAAATAATTTGTTAAATTAATAACTAAAGAAGACTTGATTATTTCTTCACTAATTATAGAATCCACTGTAAACCTTATAACTTGAGGTGTTATAAAATTAATAAATACTCTTAAAGTTGTAACAATAAAAGAAATTAAAAATAGATATTTAAATCCTTTCATATGTAACAACAATATTTTAATATTATCCATAAAAACTCCTTTCAAAGATTTAGGGACGCACGTTTTTGATCTTGGGGACAGTCCCTAAAATCAAAAAGGTGCGTCCCTAAATCCTCGAGTCACTCTTTAATTTTTTATTAATTTTTCAAAACCTTCGCTATATTTAAATGTTCCATCTTTTAAAATCCACATAGCTTCAGCATCAGGAATACTGTTAATTAATTCTAAACCTTCTTCAAAAGGCATATCAAAAAGTGCAGTAGATAAAGCATCTGCCAGTCCAGAATCCTGTATTATTATAGAAACTGAAGTAAAATATTCTGCTGGAAAAAGAGTTTCAGTATCTATAATATGATTATATTGTTTACCATTTACAGTGTAATATCTTTCATAATCACCACTTG
Organism: Bacillota bacterium; assembly: GCA_029239575.1. Taxonomy (GTDB): domain Bacteria; phylum Bacillota; class Clostridia; order Tissierellales; family Sedimentibacteraceae; genus Sedimentibacter. The sequence goes on along the minus strand of JARBUP010000002.1, from coordinate 5,833 downwards.
TTACAAGTGACATATCATTAATTCTTACTACTTTTAAAACTTGATTCTCACTTTGAGTATCAGGATTTTGGATTCCAACATTCCATGGTGCTTTTGTTTCTGAATTTTGACTTATAGCTCTAACATTCCCGCCAACGCTAATCAAACCAGATGTTAAACCACTTTCTTTTGCTATTTTGCTTATTTGTTCTGTTGCATATCCTTTTGCAACAGCACCTACATCAAGTCTCATATCAGGGTCTTTAAGAAATACTGTAGAGTTTGTTTCATCTATTATAATATTATTTATATCCGTATGTTTACTTGCTTTTTCCAAATCTTTAATATCAGGCAATTTTGCATTTTCTGGGTCACTAATGCCTTCGTCTCGGTAATCATGCCATATTTTTAAAACAGAGCCAAATGCAATATTTGTTTTCCCATTTGTAATATTATATGCTTCTTTACAAAATTTAAGTAAATCTATTATTTTTTGGTCTACTTTTATAGGTTGAATACCTGCATTATCATTAATTGTTTTTATATTATTTATGCCTTCATAATCATTATATATGTCATAAAGCTCATGATATTCTTTTAAATTATCATAAATTATTTGTGAATATTCTTTAAATTCTGCTTCACTTTCTGCAAAGCCAACTATACGGGTTACAGTGTCAAACAATTCAAGAAATTCCGATTCATATCGTGTTTTATTTTTTGTATTGTTTTTATCATCTGTATTGTTATTTTCGGCGCTTGTGCAAGCTGTTAAGCTTACCATTAGCATAATTATTGTAACAATTGAAATTACTTTTTTAAATTTATTTAACTTAAACAATATAATCACCTCAAAAAATTAGAGGTAGTATAACTACCTCTATGATTAAATATTATATACTATATTTTAAATAATTAATATAATTATTTTGCAGAAGCTTCAGCTTTTGCTAAAGTTTCTTGGAATTCAGCTATACCAACTGTTACTGATGATACTATATCAGCTGCAGTAGTGTGTCCTTCAGCGTCAACTGCGATACCTTCAACTTCAGCAACTGTTTTTCCAACTACATATAAAGAGAAAGCATTAGCTTGTTCATTCCACTCTTTACCTATTTTAGATGCTTTTTTCATTCCGTAAGCATCGCCTAATTCATTTTTAGTTTGTAATTCAGCTGCTAAATCAGAAGTAATTTTACCTGTTGCATCAAATTTAACATTTGTTTGAGAAGCATCCATTATTGAGCTTGAAACTTTTCCATCAGCATCAAATGTTGAAACTGTGTAATAAGTATAAGCTTGAGCTACTCCTTCTGCATCAGCTGCAGCATCTTTAGATTTGTCGATAGTAGTTATAACGCCAAGACCTAATTTATCATCAGCAGTTGCTCCTAAATCTTGAGCATTAGCTACAGCTTTTTCAATAGCTTCTATGTATCCGCCAACTTTAATAGATACAGAAGATACCATATCAGCATCAGTTAAATGAGTATCTGCGTCAAGTGCAAATGCTTTTATTTCTTCAACAGTTTTACCTTCTACAAATGTTTCGAATGCATTTGCTTGTTCAAACCATTCTTTACCTATTTTAGAAGCTTTTTTCATTCCATATTCATCACCAAGTGTTTGTTTTGCTTCAAATACTTTTGCTAAATCAGTAGTTATTTTACCTTCTTTAGTAAAGTTAATTTTTGTTTGTGCAGTATCTATAGCTGCTTTTACTATTTTACCATCTTTATCAACAGTTACTGCTACAACTACAGAGTTAACTTCAGCTGTACCTTCTTTATCAGCTTCTGGTGCTTTTGATTTTTCTGCATTTGAAATTACTGCTAATCCTGTTTTAACAGCATCTGCTGCTGGTGCTTCAGCTACTGGCGCTTCTGGTGCTGGCGCTGGTGCTGGTGTTTCTGCTGCTGGTTTGCTACATCCTACGAAAGCGAATAAAGACATAGATAAAACCAACGCTAATGATGCTAACTTTTTCATAATTTCCTCCACGAAATATAATGTTAATTTTTTATATAAACCGGCTAAGCCGGAATATAACAACTAAATTGAAAAATAATGATAATAAGATAATACTTATATTAACCTATAAGATTTATCTAAAATCAATTTAAGCTTTTCTTCTTTTTCTTTTGAAACATTTAACTCATTAATTAATTTTAAACTTTTGTTGTAATATTGCTTTGACATTAAATGAGTAAATTTTAATCCACCTGTTTTTAATACAGAAGAATTTATATCATCTCTTGTAACAGAATTAAATTTAGCTTTTTCTTTTAAATTACTGTCTTCTTTTAATGCATATATTAACGGCAATGTTATTACACCTTGTTCATAATCTGATTGAACAGGTTTTTTAGCCGTGTCTTTAGTCTCCTCAAAGTCCATACAATCATCAGTAAGCTGAAATAACATACCAATATATCTTCCAAGTTTTTTGTATTTGTTAATTATTATTTTATCATTTTCACACAATATAGCACCAGCGAAAAACGAAGCTTCAAACAAGGCTGCCGTTTTACCTGAAATTATTTTTAAATATTTGCTTACCGATAAATCCAAATTATGATTATTTATATGTTGGTTTAATTCACCAAGACATACTTTTGTTATATACTCAGTCATATTAATTTTCAAATAATCTTCTCTATTTGAAACTGAAGTAGCTAATTGTAGTGCTACAGCCAAAAGATAATCGCCACAAATTACTGCTGTTTTTTTACCGAATTTTTTTTGAAGAGTTGCTTCCCCTCTTCTTAAATCAGCATCATCTATAATATCATCATGAACTAGTGTCGCAAGATGTAAAAGTTCTATTGATGCTGCAAATTTAATTGCATTAGGATGAATATAACCAACCTCATCTTGTGCACAAGCAATTAGTGATACTGCACGAATAAATTTTCCATGGGATTTAGTCAAATGCTTAGTAAATCCTCTTATTATGAGAGGTGAGGAAGATAGAGCTCTATCTACCTCATCTTTCACTAATACAATTGCTTGATCAAATGTTATTATTTGTTTAGTAATATTGTTATCTATAGTCATTGTATTTCCTTTTTAATTAATCATGGTAAATATAAAGCCTCTTTACAAAACCTATTTTTTTCCATTTTTTCTTTAACCAAGGCATTACATAATAATCTAATCCAAATGTTCTTCCTGCTCCTATTAATACAGCAATACCCGCAAATACCATCCAAATAGAATTTAAATATAATCCAGTTGTACATACAAACATGAACTGAAGAATTATTGAGAACAACGAAGCTGGGAATGTAAACAAGCCACCTATTAAAGCAAGACCAATTAAAATTTCAGCAATTACAATGAATCCTTGCATAAATACTTGCATTGAATCACTTGATAATATTACATTGTCAACAAACCAATTCATTAATGGTATATTTAATTTAACAGCTAAGTCAGCTAAAGTTGATTCAGCTAATGCTTTACCACTTACTAATATTACTTGAATTAAACCAAGGAAGTCGAAATTCATAAGTGCTGTTCCAACTGCTTGTGCTGCTTCACCAGCTCCACCTGCTGCTGCTCCTGTTGCTGCTGTTACAGCATCTGCTGCTGCGGCTGCGCCTTCTGCTGCTGCTCCTGTTGCTGCTGTTACACCGTCTGCTGCTGCACCCGGATTAATTATACTATTAAACCAAGCACTTGCACCACCAAAAAATCCAGTAAGTTTAGGTGCATTAAACCATCCTTCAACTACTTTCATTATACCTTCAAATAACCATACACATCCAAGCCATACCCTCAGTAAAACTAATAAGAAACTTGGTGTTCTGTTTGAAAAATGTCCGCCTACGAAACTTCTGCAGTTTCTTATTGTAAAGAATTCATGTTTTATATAGCTGAATATTTTATTCCAGCCTAAAACTTGAACGAAATAAACTATATTTATGAAATGTTTAGAAAACATCGCTAAGAATGATGGTAAGCTAAACTTTTTATTTACTGTTCCAACTGAAGCAACTCCATAACGTCCTCCGATACAAACCATGAATCCATGATTTTTATGTGTATAAGATTCCATTTCGCCTTGTCCAGTAACAGCTGATACTATATTATGTGCTGCTACATCCGCACTTTGTTCTGCATTTTCAACAACTTGAGGAACTGGTCTTTCTTCACCTTCACAGATAAAGAACATGTTATCGCCAACAACAAATACATTATCTTTATCTACAGAACGTAAATATTTATCAACTTGAACTCTGCCTCTTCCGCCACCTTTAATTTGTTTTGTTACAGCAGTAGTAATATCTGATCCTTCAATACCTGCAGCCCAAATAACAGTACCAGTTGCGTGTTTAGTTATTCTATCACCACTTTTTGTAGATACAAAATCAGGTCCAACTTCTTGAACAAAGTTATTAAGAAGAAGGTCAACACCCATTTTATTTAAACGTCTTTCAACTTTTCTTGATATACTTTCATCTAAGTTAGGTACAGTTCTTGATAAACCGTCAGCATTTACTAAAGTAACTAAGCTTCTATCTATCTCATATTTATCACATAAAATAGGAACAAATTCAGCAAGTTCTCCAACCATTTCAACGCCTGTAAAACCAGCGCCTATAACGTGGAATGTTAATAATCTTTTCTTTTCTTCTAAGTTTGTTTCAACAGATGCACGTCTAAACATTTCTTGAATTCTGTCTCTTAATACAACAGCATCTTCAAATGACCAAAGCATAAATGCATTTTCTTTAACACCTTTTATACCAAAATCAGTTGGCTTAGAACCAGCAGCAATTACTAAGTAGTCATAATCATATTTTTCATTAACACCGTTAACGCATTTTTTATCAAAATCTATTGAATCAACAGTATCAAGTTTTACATCAACATTTCTTCCAGCAAAAACTCTTTTCAAGCTTATTTTTATACTATCTTCATCCACACGACATGCTGCAACCTCATGAAGTTCAGTTAACATAGTGTGAAATGGGTTTCTGTCAATTATTGTAATGCTAACATCTTTTTTGTTAAGTTTTTTGAATTTTTTTGCCACTTTTTTAGCAGTTAGAATACCTGCATAACCGGCTCCAACAACTACAATTTTAGATTCCATATATATATCTCCTTTTAGTGATTAATAAATAAACGTGTTACAAATTTAGCAAATATTATGTCCATAAATTTTTCTATAATATTGATGCTTTCTATAGAAATCAATGTTTGTTCTATAACGACCCGTGAATAACGTTTCGCTATACTAATTATTATTTTATTATTATTGCAATATGATAAGTTATTTGAATTAAATTTATAAATATATATGTTTAGTTTTAAAGGTTGTTAAAATTAAAACATATTATTGCAAAAAAACTTATTCTTCATTTAGTATTATTACGTACTAAATCATTGATTTCTAAACCAACAGAGTAAAAACTAAATACAATTTTTTAAACCTTCTTACGCTTGTACACTTACTCTATATAATTACTCAACACTTTATGATGATATCATATTTGTTAAAAAAAATCAATATCTTTTTGCTATTTTTAACAAACCATTAAATGGTTTAAAATATAATATAAATTCATATTTTATGTTTTTGGATTTTACCCTTTTATAGTATAATTTAACCCAATAAGTTAACCTCTTTTTAATGGACATATTTAATAAAATAAGTTAAAATTATTATAATATGTTATATTATATATGCAAATTTATTATTATAATATAAAAAACGAAAGGATATAGATAAGATGAGCAATCAAATTACAAAAGATGAAGCGTATGTTTTATTAAAAGAATATAATAAGGAAGATTTTCATATAAAGCATGCTGAAACAGTTGGTGGAGTAATGAAATATTTTGC
>JARBUP010000114.1 GCA_029239575.1 Bacillota bacterium | reverse complement strand
AATTATTATAGTCTTTAATTATATATAGTGAAAGCATGCGCATGACCGACAAAGAAAGGAGAAGAATAATTTAAAGATGTTAAAGTTTAATGCAGAAAAAAAATTTACTAATAAGAAATATATAGTTTTATTAGCTATTTTATGTACATTTCTATGGGGGAGCGCATATCCGCTCATTAAGATAGGCTATGATGTTTTTGGAATACAATCAAAGGATAGTTTCTTAAAGCTCATATTCGCTGGATACAGGTTTCTATCAGCTGGAATAATTTTAATGCTTATACAGAAAGCAATGGGAAAAAGCATAATGCCTAAAGCAAAATCAGATTTTAAGAGTTTTATTTTGTTAGGAGCTGTGTATACTCTTATGCAATATGTCTTTCTTTACATAGGTATGGCAAATACAACAGGGGTAAAGAGTTCTATACTTGGTTCCTTAAGTTCGTTCATAAACATTATTCTTGTTCACTTTATTTATAAAGATGACAAGCTATCTGCAAAAAAGATTATGGGCTGCATTATTGGCTTTCTGGCAATCATAATACTTAACTTTGAAGGTGAGGGCCTAAATAGCTCTTTCAAACTAATAGGTGAGGGCTTTCTAATTTTTTCAGCCGTAATGGGCTCAATCGGAAGCATATACAATAAAAGTTTAGTTAAGAACAATGATGTATTTGTTACAACATCATGGCAGCTTATATTTGGCAGCTTAATGCTTATAGCAATAGGAAAATCAGCGGGTAGAACTATGGTGATTGCGTCGGCACAATCTGTAATTCTATTATTATATATGGCTCTTTTATCATCGGTGGCATTAGTAGTATGGTCAACATTATACAAATATAATAAAGTTGGAAATATTACCGTATATAACTTTTTGACTCCTATATTCGGTGCGATATTATCCGCTCTTTTGTTGGGAGAGACAATATTTGATATAAAAAATTTAGTAGCTCTGGTTTTAGCTTGTACCGGTATATGGATTGTTAACAGAAAGTGAGATTATCAATAGTAACCTATATGATTTTTAAATAATCTAATCCAGTTAATTATACTGAATTCTTATATGCAATGCTAATAATTTATTATAAGTTATTATGGAATATAAAAAGCTTTCCTTGAAAATATCATATAACAAGGAAAGTTTTTTGTTGTGAGCAGAATAATTTTAATTTTTAACTTAATATTTCAGCCGTTTTAGCATAGTTCTTTGATTTAATAAAAAAGTATACAATTATAGCTATTGTTACAAGAGGTGTAACAAATGTAGGTACTTCTACCTTAAATCCTTCAAGTATCATAACCAATCCAAGGATACAAATTGAATACATAGCCCCATTTTTAAGATAAACATATTTTTTAATATTTTCAATATTTCCCATTGTCATCTGCCTTACAACCATAGCTCCCAAGCCATTACCTAAAATTATGAGTGGTACCGACATTGTAAATGCAAAAGCACCTAAAACCCCATCTATGGAAAACGTCATGTCTATTATTTCTAAATATAATATTTTACTAATATCTGACATAGCACTTGTGTTGCTTAGCAACTTCTTTTCATTTTCTTCTGCGTTCTTTTTAAATCCATCAGTAATAAAAAATGCAGATGAACCAATAACTGCTGATAAAGCAAGCATAGGATTTTGCTTCAATGATAAAGCCACAATTCCAACCAATATTACTGATACTAATGCATAAAACCACGCACCATGTTTTAAAAATAATTGTTCAGTTGGAAGTCCAAAATTCTTATCTTCAATAAAAAGCCAATGAAGGAAAAGAAATAATAAAAACACCCCGCCGCCAAGCATAAGTATAGGTGTTGAATGTTCTATTGATTCGATTATGTGAGGATCATTCGAAAATGTTGCTGTTAAAGATCCTAAAAACCCAAGCTCAGAATTAGTTACCCAAACTATTAACCATGGTAAAAATCCTCTTACTATAAATACTGCAAATAGTATGCCATAAAGTAAAAACCACTTCCTGCCTTTTTCAGACATTGTACCTAATACTTCAGCATTAATTACTGCATTATCTATACTTGAAACAACTTCAAAAATACAAAGACCAATAACGGTTAAAATAACCGAAAAATACTCCATTAAAATCCTCCAATTAATATAATATATTTTATTATATTAAATTACATTAATATAATCAATGGATTTTTATTATATATTTATAATTATTATTTTAATTACCTACAAGCCCTATATTAATTAATAAAATTAATTAAACAACTTAAAAACAAAATTAAATAATTTATTAAGTAAATCATTTTAGTAAAAACCACAATTAATATTAAGACTAAATTATTTTAATAGATAAATTATATCCTTATTATCAAATAAACTTTAATTTAATAATAAAACGTTATTTTTACTTTATTAAAAAAATGTAATTAAATTTTAAAAAATATTATAATAATAAATGTATATTTTATGCATTTAAAGACGGAGCTTTGTTTAAAAGGTCCGTCTTTAAATACTTTACTTATTTAATTTTTTTCTTTCTAAGTATTTTTCTAATCCTCTTTTTCTAAGCAAACAAGCTGGACATTCTCCGCATCCATCTCCAATTATTCCATTATAACAAGTAAGCGTCTTTTCTCTAACATATTGTAATTTTTCAAAGCTGTCTGCCATTTCCCAAGTCTCTGCTTTATCTAACCACATCAATGGGGTGTGAACTACAAAGCCATAGTCCATAGCCAAGTTTAATGTAACATTGAGAGATTTAATAAATATGTCTCTGCAGTCCGGATATCCACTAAAGTCTGTTTCACATACTCCTGTTACAATATGTTTTGCATTTTTTACCTTAGCAAGAACTCCAGCAAAAGTTAAAAACAGCATGTTTCTTCCCTCAACAAAAGTTGACGGAGGCTCTCCGTTTTCTCCCATTTTAATTTCGATATCATCCCTTGTTAATGCATTTGGAGCTAACTGATTAAGTAATGCCATATCTAATATATGGTGTTCTACTCCTAATTCTTTAGTTATTAATTTTGCGCAATCTATTTCTGATTTATGTTTTTGATTATAATTAAAAGTAACCGCTATAACTTCATCAAATTCTCTTAAAGCCCAAAATAAACATGTTGTAGAATCTTGGCCTCCGCTAAATACAACTACTGCTTTTTTATTCATTTTTTTCTCCTTCTATCCCATTATTAATAACTCTTCATGCATGAATATGTCATTGCATTAAATTCACCGGTTATACACCTCTCGCATTTTTATCCCATATAATTTTATGAAGCTGAACTTGTAATTTAACTTTATTTAACTTTTTATTTTTCATAAATTCCACAATATCATTTAACTCTATAGCACCAAAAACTGGACTTAAATAAACTAAACATTTAGAAGTCAGATCATATTTTTTTATAATATCATAAGCCATGTTCAAATCTTCTTTGCTGCCAATAACAAATTTATACGTGTCATTAAAATCCACACTATTTAAATTACTTAAGTTCATGCATTCAGTCATTTTGCTGCTTGGCAATTTATAATCAACAATATAGCTTATATTTCCGCTTTTATATTTTTCCTTGAAACACCCAATATCTACAGAACCATTTGTTTCTACATGGATCTTTAAATTTTCATCATTGTTTAGAATTCCTAAGAGTTCATGTATATTTTCTTGAATTAAAGGCTCTCCGCCTGTTAATGTTACATTGTTGCTTCCATTTTCTTTTATATAATCATAAATTTCTCTACTACTTAATCTTTCTGTTGTACTTTCTTTTTCCCATGAATATTTTGTATCACACCATGAACATCTTAAATTACATCCTAAAAATCTAATAAATGTGGCAATTTCTCCTGCACTAGGTCCTTCGCCATCTATGGATAAAAACTTTTCTATTATATTAAACATTTTTCCTCCGTTTAAATTAATGCTCTGTATATATACAGCTATTATTAGGCGTTTCAAACAGCTCAACTTCACATACAGGTAAGCCTTTTAACTTAAGTCTATTAAAAATATCTCGTGACATTTCTTCTGCAGTTGGTCTGTATGAAACAAAGCATATTTCAAAATCATTTGGAAGTTCTGATAACTTTTTAGCTAAAATAACTCCTTCTTCGTTTTGTTCAATAACTAATTTATGATCAAAATTTTCTGCAATTTCTTTTAAAATACTTTTAAAGTTGGAAAAATCATCTACCATTCCTCTTAACTGACCGCTTTCATGTAAAGTTTCAGATGAAATTTTTGCAATTAATCTATATCTATGACCATGAATATTTGAACATTTGCCAACATATCCGCTTAGATAATGTGACATATCAAATTGTACTTCACTTTTAATTTTAAACATAATATCTCGTCTCCTTTAATTTCAGCAATAAAAAAAGTTTATTTTATTATAATTAACAACTATAACAAAATAAACCTAAATAATTCATTTATTTGAGCTGCCTAGTTTTGTTTAAGGACAGGATGGTCAAACGAACTGTCCATATTAAATTATATTATTGATGATAACACACTTTACTTAACTATGCAATTATATACATCAAGAAATATTTTACCTGTTATCAATTTTTTCTGGATACATATCATGCATGTGTAATCTTTTTTTTGCAACTTCAACCCATTCTGTTTTTTCTTTACCATAATTACAATAAGGATCTATTGACAATCCACCTCTTGGAGTAAACTTTCCCCAAACTTCAATATACTTAGGATCCATTAGTTTAATAAGATCTTTCATAATTATATTCATACAATCTTCATGAAAGTCACCATGATTTCTAAAACTAAATAAATAAAGTTTTAATGATTTGCTTTCAACCATGTAAATATTAGGTACATAGGAAATATATATTGTTGCAAAATCTGGCTGTCCAGTCATCGGACATAAGCTAGTAAATTCAGGACAATTAAATTTTACAAAATAATCATTGCCTTGATGCTTATTTTCAAATTTTTCAAGAACTGACGGATTATAATCATAGTCATAATTTACATTCTGATTTCCAAGAAGAGTAACCCCTTCAATTTTATTTTCTTTATTTGTCATTTATTTCTCCTTTTTAGCTATACAATTTAAAATTCTAATTTTTTATGTTTATATATTTATTATTATTTTCTCATTATTTATTCTGTATCTTCGACATTATATCTAATAACTATAATTTAATCAATAATAAAAAAATAGTGTTGTTACATAGCAAAATTTATTTGCTTTGCAACAACACATTTTTTATTCTAAATATTAATTATCAGCCACTGCTGCTAATCCTAAACTTGCAAGCTTTTTAGTAGCTACCAAAAACTTATCAATATCTTTTTCTGTATGGCAGTGAAGTGGCGAAATTCTAACTGCTCCACCTATTTTTAATGTATTTAACATTCTTACTGAATACAGGCTTGATAATACTCTTTCAAATACAATCACACCTTCTTTTTCGTATTCTACAACTGCTTGAGAATAATCTAAATTTTCAAATCCTATTGCCATAATAAAATCTCTTGTTGAAAGATCTTCGTAGTCCAAGTATACAGAAACATCTTCTATTTTTCTTAACCCTTCAACTTTCTCAGTTCCATTTAGCATACGATACATTAAAGCTCTTTCATGTAGATTTATTCTTTTCATACCTTCTACATACAATTCTCTTCTGTCATCAGAAACATTAAATTTACCACCTATCCAGCATACATAATTAACTATTTCTGTAATTGCTGCAAAGTGTGCTGGTGCAGGACTGCCAAGTTCCCACTCACCCTCAGATTTAGCAATTAATTTATTATGTGGCAGTTTAGCTGCTCTTTCTGACATATACCCAACACCAATTCCTCTTGGTCCAAAGAATTTATATGGAGCAAAATTCATAGCATCAACTGGTGTTTTTTGTAAGTCCACTGCATCATGGGGCATGTGTTGAACTGCATCACATATGATATATAAATCTGGTTTTTTAATTCTTGCTTCTTTAACTATGGTTTCTATATCAAGAACTGCTCCAGACATGTTTGATGCATATATTACATTTAAAACACATGTATTTTCATCTACCAATTTAATTATATTTTCAACATCAACACCACCTGTTACTGGGTTTGCCTCTGCTACTCTTATTTCTTTTCCTTGTCTCTGTGCATATGAGCATACTGAATCATATGATGATGGATGTTCTAATGCTGTTGTAACAACATTTGTTCCAGGTATATTTTCTATTATAGCTCTTGCCATATCGAACATAACCATGGATGCAGTTAAGGAAGTTAAAAAAGAGCCTGATTTAACATTATAAATAATTTTTAAATCTTCCATAGCTTTTTCTTGAACTTCAGCAAGCCATAAAGCAGTTCTATTAGAGTGTTCTGGACAATCTGGGAGTTCATCTATTTTTTTAAACATATCATTAGCAGATTTTAATCTTAACGCTCCACCTGCATTGTCAAAGAAAAGTCTTTCAGTATTATATATTGGGTCAAAATCCACATGATAAAATTTTTCTTTTATTTCTTTGGACAATTCCTCATTAAATAACTGACCCATATTTATATCACTATTCATTACATATCCTCCATGTTAATTCATTTATGTCATATTAAAACATTAATTATGCATTTGTTATTACTGATTTATTAAATTCATCAACGTTCATTTCTCCAGCATTAGATGCAATTATTGAAACACCAACTAAGTCACCAACAACATTTGCTGTAGTGTGAGCAATATCTATAACTGGCCAAATAGCTGCAAATATAGACACAAGTTCTAAAGGCAAACCTAATGTTTGTAATAATGTTGCTGACAATACAATACCTGCACCTTTTACTCCTGCAGCTCCCATTGATAACATGAGCCCTAAGAAAATAATTTGAAACATCATAGGTATAGTTATAGGTACATCATAAATATTACATGCAAATACACCGATTACTCCAATAGCAGCAGCCATTCCATTTGTATTGATTGTAGCCCCTACAGTTAATCCAAATCCGTATATTTTTTCAGGTATTTTCAAACTTTTTTCAGCAACATTCAACGATACCGGCAATGTAGCTGCTGATGAAGTTGTACTTGCAGCTATTATGACAGCAGGTGATGCAGCCTTATAGAATTTTATTGGATTAATTTTGCTAAATTTTAACTGTAGCGGATATACAACCAATAAAATTATAATTATTGCTAAATAATCTGCTAATATGAATTTGCCAACTTCTGCTAATGTTCCAAGACTTAAACTATTAACCATAGTTGCTATTAAAGCTAATATTCCGTAAGGTGAAAATTGCATTACGATATCTGTAACTTTTATCATTGCTTCAGCACACTGATCTAATACTTCGTTTAATTTTTTTACTTTTTCTCTTAATAATAATAATGACATTCCAAATATTACAGAGAAGAAAAGTATTTGTAAAACATTCGCATTTACGAAAGCTTCAAAAGGATTAGTAGGCACCCAGCTTATAAGTGTTTCTACAATATTAAATTCATTTATTTCTACTTTTGCTGTTTCTGCTATAAGTCCTGTAACACTTACACTACCTGGTTTAATTATTAAAGCCATAACCAAACCAATTACTGCTGCTAATAATGAAGTAATCACGTAATACACAATTAATTTTCCACCAACACTCCTCAAAGACTTAACATCTTCCATTTTTGTAATACCACTTACTACTGTAAAGAATATTACTGGAACTATTAACATTTTTAATAATCTTATAAATACATCCCCTATTGGTTTTAGCACTGCAGTTGCCGTATCACCAAGAGTAAATCCTAAAATCGCACCAACGATAATACAAATAAAAATTTTCACATATAATTGTTGCTTAAACCACCATTTCATAATGTATTCCCCTTTTAGTTATTTAAAATTACGAATTCGTTTTCCCTATTATATTATGATAATGACTATTTGTAAAATGAATGTTTTCGTGGTATACTATCGAAAAATTCGATAGTATATATTGGAGGTACGCATATGAATTATTCTAATATTGAAACTTTTCTAAAATTGGCTGAAACACGAAATTTTACAAAAACAGCAGAAGAGCTTTTTTTAGCTCAGTCTACCATCAGCTACCGCATAAAATCTTTAGAACAGGAGCTTGGTATAAATCTCATTCAGCGCGAGCAGGGAAAAGGTTATATAACACTCACAGTTAAAGGCGAAGAATTTATTAATATTGCGCATAAGTGGAAATCTATATTAAAAGACACAAATGATTGGAAAACACAAAATTCTTTATACAAACTTAAAATTGCAAGTGTTGACAGTTTAAATACATGCATTTTTTCTGAATTTTATAAAAAAGTTTTAAGAAGTGATTTACCATTAATTTTAAATGTAGGCACACATTGGACCGTAACTATCCATAATTTCATAGAGAATTATGAAACTGATTTAGGATTTGTTTCGTGGGAAATGCCATCTAAAAATATTATAAGCAAACCTTTATTTAGTGAAAGATTCATACTTATTTCATCTATTGATTCAAACTTACCAGACAGTGTACATCCTAAGCACTTAGATCCTAAAAGTGAAATATGTCTTAATCGAGGACCAAGCTT
>JARBUP010000113.1 GCA_029239575.1 Bacillota bacterium | reverse complement strand
CCGTTTATTATTTCTCCACCATTTAAATGAATTGTCTGTCCTGTCATATAAGTTGATGCATCCGATGCTAAATATACATATGCTTCTGATAATTCAACAGGTTGACCAGGTCTTTTTAAAGGTGTATCTTTTCCAAATGTCCCAACTTTTTCTTTGTCAAATGTTGAAACTATTAAGGGAGTCCAAATAGGCCCTGGGGCAACTTGATTAACCCTAATTTTTTTATCAGCTAAATTTAAAGCTAATGATCTTGTAAAAGATGTTATAGCGCCTTTTGTAGAAGAATAATCAACTAAATCTTTGCTTCCCCTATAAGCGGTAACAGAACTTGTGTTTATAATTACACTTCCTTCTTTTAAATAAGGTAAAGCATATCTAGTTAGATAAAACATAGAAAATATATTAGTTCTAAACGTATCATCAAGCTGTTCATCAGTAATTTGTAAAAAATCAGTTTGAGGATGCTGTTCAGCAGCATTGTTTACTAAAATATCTAAAGAACCAAATTCTGAAATAGTTTTTTCAATTATTTCTTTACAAGTATTAGAGTCTTTTATATTTCCTTTTATAAGCATTACGTTGCCCTTATAAGACTCAATAATTTGTTTAGTGGCAGTAGCATCGGAATCTGCAATATTATAAACTATGACAACATTACAGCCTTCTTTAGCATATGCTACTGAAACAGCTCTTCCTATTCCGCTGTCACCGCCAGTGATAATGGCAGTTTTATTTTTTAATCTTCCATATCCTTTACAGTTTACATCATCATAAATTGGTTCAGGATCCATTTTGCTTTCCTGTCCTGGTATGGGCTGTGTTTGACCTTTGATGTCTTGAGGTGTGTACATTTCTTTATCTTTCATTTTATTATTTTATCTCCTATATTTTAAATTATAATTTAAATACATATTAAACGAGTAAATTTTCAGATACTTGCAATGCATTACTATATTTACCACATCTATCTCCAAAACATCCTATAGCAGCTTCATTTTCAATTATTCTTACAACTTCACATTTATTTGAACAACCTTCACATTCAAAACTTTTAGATTCAAATAAGCTATTTGCTAAATCAAAACCTTTAAATTTTGTGCTACCTGATTTTTTTACAGCGCTTTTTGCAATTAAAGCAGCCCCTATAGCACCCATCATATTGTAATGTTCGGGCACAACTATTTCAAAACCAAGAGCATTTTCAAATGCAGCTTT
Source organism: Bacillota bacterium (assembly GCA_029239575.1). Classification (GTDB taxonomy): domain Bacteria; phylum Bacillota; class Clostridia; order Tissierellales; family Sedimentibacteraceae; genus Sedimentibacter. The sequence continues at coordinate 7,359 of JARBUP010000113.1, read as the reverse complement.
CATCCCTTTATTTGCTGCTACACCACCTTGAAAAAATACTTTTTGTACTATTTCTTTTCCTTTACCTACATTAGTTAAATAATTTCTAACTAATGCATCGCATAATCCCTTTATTATTTCAGATTCATTGTAACCTAATTGCTGTTTATGTATCATGTCAGATTCAGCAAATACAGCACATCTACCAGCAATTCTAATTGAATTGGTGGCTTTTAAAGCGTAATCTCCAAATTCTTCTATTGGAATACACAATCTTTCAGCTTGCCTGTCAAGAAATGAACCTGTTCCTGCAGCACAAACTGTGTTCATGGCGAAATCAGAAACAACACCATTTTTCATTGTAATTATTTTTGAATCCTGACCACCAATTTCTATTATAGTTCTTACATTTTTATCAAATTGTAGGGCAGCAATAGCATGGGCTGTTATTTCATTTTTAACAGCATCAGCTCCGATTAAAGTTGAAGCTATATTTCTTCCGCTGCCGGTTGTCCCAGCAGCTTTAATTTCAATACCATCATATTTGTTTTTTAAAATTTTAAGTCCTTGTTGAACTGCATTTATAGGTTTACCTTTAGTTTTTAAATAAAGTTTTTCGATTACTTTCATGTTATCGTCTATAATTATTAAGTCAGTACTAACAGAACCTACATCAATGCCTAGATAATTCATTTTCTCTTCTCCTTTCAATTAAATCTACAAATGCTTCTATTCTTGTTACAAAACCAGCTTCAGAAGTCATTTCATCAACAACTAACGACATTATAGGAAAGTCATGGTCTTTAGAAATAGTTGGTAAAATAGATTTAGATACTATTTCTGGCATGCACCCCATTGGGAAAATTTGAATTGCCCCATCAAAACCATCTTCAAGGGCCATAACAGCCTCTCCTATGCATTCCCTCGCATGACCTCCTATGTATAAAGGAAGATACCTTTTTGAAGCTTTTCTTATATCAAGGGAATTTATTTTTAAAGGTACTAAAGCTGTGTTTTTAACCCACCAACTTGGTGATAAACTCCTTTTTGTAGAAACTTCGTAATCCATTAGCTTTTCTTCTATATATAGATTAGTAAATGGTTCTATAACAGTATAAATTTCCCCTATAATAGCAATTTTAAGAGGATCTTTATTTATATCTATAGCAATATGATTTAATTTAGCTTTGTAACTTTTTAATAATTGAATCATTTCTTTAGGATTATTACATTTAATTGCTTCAGCTTTACAATTATTTAAAATAGTTTTACATGTTCCTTTATTTCTTTCATATCCAGTGTATTTATGAGCTAATTCTTCTATTTCATCTATTAAATTCATAATTTTTATGGCATCATATAAAACTTGTATTTTTTCAAATTTATTTTTAGAAGAATTTTTAGTCAATATATTAAGTCTTCTAAAAAGTTCTTTTATTCCTATGTCAGATGGTGCATCAATTGCAATAAAATCTGCATGAAAGCCTGCTTTATTCAATAATTTCATTTGCAATTCTGCATACTCTCCAAATCTGCAAGGACCGCAGCTTCCAACTATAATTATCGTATCAGCACCTTGATTTAAAGCTTGAATATAATTTCCCATCATCAGCTTAAAAGGAAGACACATTTCTTCGGGTGAATGAAGAGAGCCTATTTCAAGCGCTGATTTGCTATTATAAGGAGGAATTACATATTCTACCTCTAATCCATCAAAAAGAGCTTTTGCTGCTAAATAAATATTACCCATGTGAGGGAATGTCACTTTCATTTTCCTGTCTCCTTTCTAGCATATCAACAAATGCTTCTATTCTTGTGTCGAGTCCAGCTTCGCCTGTTTGCTCATCTATTTTTAATATTAAAAAAGGAAAATCTCCTATTTCATCTTTTATTAATTCAGTAACTACAGAATCAATACCGCATGCAAAAGAAGATAAATATATGATACCGTCAACTTTTTTTTCTAATGCTTCATAAGTGGTAAAACCATAATTTTCTCTTAAAAATGTCCAAAACGGTTTTTTATAAAGTTTTTTTACATTTATATTTTTTAAATCATCGCTTAAATATTCTTCTGTTATAACTCCTACCCCAGATTTATTAAGTTTTTCAACTATGTTCATATTTGTAAAATTTTCATAAATATTATATGGGTGGCCTGAAAGAGCAATATTAATTTCAAAATTTTCATTTCTAATTCCAGTTTTATGAGCGCTTTGTTTTATTAAAGCTCTATTAAAAGAATTAAATATTAAATTAATATCATCAGTAATATATTTGCCAGCATCTATTGCCCATTTATATAATTTGGTATTATTATTTGCATAAATTGGATTAGTTATAGCTTTTGGCATATTTGGAATACTGTTAAAAACCATTTCAGGAAGTCCGCAAAACTTAGGACATATGTATTCTTTTTCTTTTAATTGCATTACTCGAGGAATTAATATAATGTCAACTTCATCCTTTATTTTTGCAACATGACCATGAAATATTTTAATGGGAAGGCATGCTTCATCAACACAATATTTAACTCCTAAATCTAATATTTCTTTGTTTGTATCTGGGGAAACCACTATTTCTGCACCAATTTCTTTAAAATATGTTTCTAAAAAAACATGGTATTTATAATATAAAAGACCCTTTGGAATTCCAATTTTCATTTATACCTCCTGTTTATGAAATTGTAATTTAATTATCGTACAAATAGTTATTTATATATTTGTACAAAAAAATATCACAAATTTATTATTTCTAAAATTTGTGATATTATCCATCTTATTTAAATTTTGTTAAACTTATTATTAAATATTATATAATATTTTTGAAAGGAATTCTTTAAGTCTATCATTAGTGGGATTTGTAAAAAATTCTTGAGGTGTATTTTCTTCAAGTATTTGTCCATCATCCATAAATATTACTCTTGTTCCTACTCCTTTAGCAAAACCCATCTCATGGGTTACAACTACCATAGTCATACCTTCATCAGCTAATTCTTTCATTAAATTTAAAACTTCACCAATCATTTCCGGGTCAAGGGCTGATGTAGGCTCATCAAAAAGCATTACATCAGGATTCATAGCAAGAGAGCGAACGATAGCTATTCTTTGTTTTTGACCACCTGAAAGCTTATTAGGATATTCGTCTTTTTTATCAGATAACCCTATTCTTTCTAATAGTTGCATCGCTTTTTTTTCAGCATCTTCTTTTGTTTGAAGCTTTAATTTTATTGGCGCTAATGTTATATTTTCCATAACTGTTAAATGAGGAAATAAATTAAAATGCTGAAATACCATTCCCATTTTTTGACGCATTTTATTTATATCTGTTTTTTTATCAGTAATGTTTTGCCCTTCAAAATTTATATTACCTGATGTAGGAGTTTCTAAAAGGTTAATACATCTTAAAAGTGTACTTTTTCCAGACCCAGATGGTCCTACAATAACAACTTTTTCACCTTTTTCTATATTTAAGCTAACATTTTTTAAAACTTCTTTTTTTCCAAAGTTTTTTCTAATATTATTAATTTCTATCACTTTCAGATAACCTCCTTTCAATTCTCTTTTGAATAGCAGTTAAGCCAATTACCATTACTAAATATGAAAAAGCTACGAAATAAAGCGGAAAAAATGGTTCAAATGTACGACTTCTAACTATGTCACCTGCTTTAGTTAAATCAATTATTGGAACATAACCAGCTACAGCGGTTTCTTTTAATAAAGAAATAAATTCATTTCCCAGAGTAGGTAGTATATTTTTTATAGCTTGAGGAAGTATTATAAAAATCATAGTTTTATTTTGATTAAGTCCTAATGATAATCCTGCTTCCATTTGGCCTTTGTCAATTGATTCTATGCCGGCACGTGCTATTTCAGCCACATATGCACCAGAATTAATACCAAATGTAAAAATAGCTACTAAAATAGAATTATCAACATTAACGAAAATAGTATAGTACATGATTAATAATTGTACTACAACAGGTGTACCTCTTATTATAGTAATATATAAATTGCATATTGCATTTAATACAGAAAGTTTTTTATTATTTTTTGCGCTGCTTCTAATAACAGCTATTAAAAGTCCTATTATAATTCCTATTACAGTTGCACAAAATGCTATAAAAATTGTATTTTTTATACCAGTTAAGAAAAGTTTATATCTTCCATCAATGATAAATGTTTTAAAAAAACTGTTTATTAAATCTTCCATTGATTCTCTTGTCCTCCTTTTAAATATAATTAATTTGTTTATTATAAAATGAAAAATAGGCGATTTTACAAATTTGCAAGACCGCCTTTTTGTGTAGACTTTATTTTAGTTTATTAGTTATTCTGAATGATTTGTTATGAATTCTTCAACTTTTCCTTCATCCATTAATCTTTGAAGTGTTTTATTAATAGAATCTAACAATTCTTTATTTCCTTTTTGAACAGCAATTCCGTAAGATTCGCTTATATCACCAAAAATAACTGAACTAAGACTTGAATTATTTTTTACTATTTCTTCTGCTGGAAGTTTATCAATTACTACAGCATCAAGTCTACCTGCTAATAAATCTTGAGCAGCTTCTAATGCATTTTTATATTGAACAACTTCAGAACCAGAACCTTTTAAATCACCATCATCTAAATTAATTGAATCTGAAATTGCAAGGTCACCTGTAGTTCCAAGTTGAACTCCAATTTTTTTACCTTTTAAATCATCCATAGTTTTTATTGGGGCATCATTTTTAGATATTATATTTTGAATTGATTCAACATATGCAATAGAAAAATCAACTTCTTCTTGTCTTTCAGGAGTAATTGTCATACCTGCTGCTACAAAATCAGCTTTACCTTCAACTAATGATGGAACTAAACTGTCAAAATTAATATGTTCTATTTTTAATTCTTTTCCTAAATCCTTTGCTATTTCTGCAGCTATGTCTGCATCAACGCCGACAATTTTCTCGCCTTCAAAATATTCAAAAGGTGCAAATTCTGCATTAGTATACATTACTATAGTATCTTTTTCTGCTGGTTTATTTTCTGTATTTTGATTTGTATTTTCTTTTGAGCTACAACCAGTTAACAATGAAAATGTCATTGTTGCAATTAATAGTGTTGATAATATTTTTTTCATTATATCCTCCAAAATTTATATATATTTTCAATTTTCAACTTTCATTATAATAACATCATATTTTTAAAAAGTCAATAAAATTACAAATAAAAGTATAAATATATAAATATTCTATAATTGTATTCTTATTCTTTCAAAAATAACTATTTGTATTCGTAATACAATCAAATATTTAAGTAATTTAATGAAAAAAGCATCTTTAATGCTTTAGCTATGGAACCCTATGGTTCCCGACCACGGCTGTTTCACAGCCTGAGCACCCTCCTTAAAGCGGAATGGAATACTATAGAAAAGTTAGAACTTTGCTATAGTATAAAAAAGAACCATGCATTATAAAATACATAGTTCTAAAATTATGTTTAATTTATTCATTTTATATAAATATATTTTGTAAATATTTAATAAAAATATTATTTTATTTACTACTACATACTGCTAATGTTAATTTTAAACATTCTTGAATATCTTCTTTACTGAATATTTCACCAGATGAATGAATATTTCTTGTTGGAATTGAAATAACTCCACTTGGAACGCCATCTCTTAGTGTGTGAATAGCTCCAGCATCCGTTCCACCAAATTCTAAAATTTCATATTGATACTTAATATTATTTTTTATAGCTAAGTTTGTTAATAAGTTTTTTATATTTGTATGTGTTATGATTGATTTATCCATCAGCTTAATTGCAGCCCCAGAATGAAGTTTAACATCCATTTTAGTTCCATCCAAGCTATCCCCTGTAGCTGTTACATCAAGTGCTATAGCTATGTCTGGGTTTACTGAGTACCCTGCAGTTTTAGCACCTCTTAATCCTACTTCTTCTTGAACAGAAAATACATAATAAACATCATTATCAGTTTCAGGATGATTTTTTATAGCTTCTATTAAAACATAACATCCTGCTCTATCATCTGCAGCTTTGCACATAATACAGTTATCTGTTTCATAATAATCTGTTTTAAAAACACATATATCGCCAATTAAAAAATTTTCTTTTATAGAAGTAGCATCAGTGATAGCAACATCTATAAATAATTTATTCATAGCTATTTTTTCTTTGTCTTCTAATTTTTCTGAGCATATTATACCTTCGTATTCATTATCAAATATAACACGCTGTCCAAGAATTTCTTTAGGGTGCAGTCCGCCTATATTAGTGAAACGCAAAAATCCTTTTTCATCTACATGAGTTATCATAAAACCTACTTGATCCATGTGAGCTGAAAACATAATTTTTTTACCCTTTCCAGTTTTTCTTACAATTAAATTTCCAAGGGCATCAATATTAATTTCATCTGCAAAATCTTTTATTTCACTTATAATTAATTCTCTTATATTATTTTCTCTTCCAGAAGGTGAAATGCAATCAGATAATTTTTTCATTAATTCACTATTAAATTTCATTAGTCAAGCTCCTTTATATATTTAAATTTGATATTTCTTTTAGAACTGATGAAGTTAAATCAACAACGGACTTATAATCATTTTTGTTCATAACAGATACTGGAGAATGAATATATTTGCATGGAACTGAAATAGCAACAACTTTAGCTCCATTTTTACTTATATGAATTTTCCCTGCATCATTGCCGCCGGATGTAGCATTTTTATATTGATAATTAATATTATTTTTTTCTGCTATATCAGCTACTTTTCTTACTAAATCTATATCATAAATAGTTGAATTATCCATTAATGATAATGCAGCACCTTTACCTATTATTGTTCCTTTAAAGTGATCTTCTATATCAGGCATATCGGCGCATACAGTTCCTTCAATAACAATTCCAAGATGAGGTTCAATTTGAGAAGAAGCTGTAATTGCACCTCTTAATCCTACTTCTTCCATAACAGTGAATACTGCATAAAAATCTACATCAAGTTTTAAACTTAAAATTTGCAGCAAAGCACTTACTCCAACTCTGTCATCCAATGCTTTTGCTTTTATCATATCATTTCCAAACTCAACATAGCTACTTTTGAAAGAAACATAATCACCAATTGTAACAAGTTTTTCAGTTTCTTCTTTTGAATTTGTTCCGATATCTATATATAATTTATCTATAGGAACCGGCTTTCCTTTTTCTTCATCGCTCATTAAATGAACAGCTTTTGATCCTATAACACCTGTGATTTTTTTATCCCCGATTTCAACAATTTTAGAATTTAATACTCTTTCATCCAACCCTCCAACAGCTTGAAACTTTATAAAACCGCTACGATCAATATATGAAACAATTAAACCAACTTCGTCC
>JARBUP010000112.1 GCA_029239575.1 Bacillota bacterium | reverse complement strand
TGGTCTACCTAAAGGACAAAAATTAGAGTATATTACTCAAAATCCAAAAGTTGGTTTTGAAGTTGATGAAATGATTGGTTTGCTGTATGAAGGAGTTGACGTTGCCTGTCATACCAATACAGAATTTAATAGTGTAATTATATTGGGAAATGCAAAAGTTTTAACTGATTTAGAATATAAAAAAGAAGTTTTAAATAAGATTGTTGATAAATACACACCTCATTTTTCAGGAAAAGAATTATCTGAAAACATGGTTAGAGGCACTGCTGTTATAGAAATTTCAGTTCAGAAATGCACTGGAAAATATTATAAATAACAAATGTTAATGGATGACTAAGACTCTTAAAGATAATAAAAAAATTATAAAATGTTTCACTTTAACATCACAATGGCATCACATTAGATGGGTAAATTATAAGTATGATATTGAACATAATATAGCAGATCATATCAAATAATTTTAGAGGATGTGTTAAAGTTGAAAAAAAGAAACATTATAATTTCGAAGAAAAATCAGGGACGGTTCTTTATGATTGATTTTAATTATATCAATTAAAAAGAACCTTCCCTAAAACCGTCCTCCAGGTAAATTATATTGTTAAAAAAATCCTGAAATTTGAGTATTCATCTTAAGTTTTAGGATTTTATTTTTTTAGTGGAAAAGGAAAATTAATCAATAAATAGATTTATATAACATTGTTGGGGGCGTGAGTTATATAGTAATATTTATAGTGATACTTTATATTTGTAAAAGTAAAAAAGTGGTAAGTTGGGGAATTACATAAAATGAATTGGGTTGCATGGATAGAAAAAATCGCAGTTGTAGGATTTATAGTTTCTTTTATTAGTAGTACTTATTTTAATTCTATATATCATAAAAAAGGATATATTTTTTATGGAGTTAAATCAGTTTGCAGATGATGACCACGGTGAAATTGTATCTGGAGAGGAAACAAAGGAATACTTTGAAAAATATAATCAAACTTGTGTAAGACCACTGTTAAAAGATCAAGCCTTTAAAGTCCTTTATATGATATTTGGTGGCATAGCTATATTATGCGCAATTTTAAATAATAAGTAAGGGTAGGTCTGTCAATGAATTGGGTAAGTTTAATACAAAAGATTTCTAAAATAGGAATTATAATTTCTTTGATAATTGCAGCAACAGGCTATATTTTACTGAAGCGGGAAATTAAAAATCCCAAGAATCAAAATAAGGTTGTTGAAGACACTTCAATAGAAAAATATATGAATATATATTATGCAGGAATTTTTTTTGCTTTAATATTTAGCTTGATTTCAATAATATTAAGATGATTTTCTGGGGGAAAAATGAAAGATAGTGGTTATAAATTATTGGCTATTCTGATAGTTATACTTTTAATTGCATTATGGCTTTATGTTATTATTGCTGGTATGTCAGTTGGAGATTATGAATTTTTGATATTATCTTTCGGATATATCTTATGGCAGATTTTGGACAAGAAACTATTTGAACCTTGGTGGAAAGCATCTAAAAGACCGAAACATATTATCAAAAGTGCGTTGCTACTGAGTATTATTATGTTTATAGTCCTGCTTTTTTGCAGATATGTTTTTCTTAAATATGGGGTGGATATGGAAATAATAAGTGTTTTGATTACGCTATCAATTTATCTTTCATATAAATATTGGAAAATATTGAGGGTTTTAAGATAGTTGTTTGAATGTTAAAAAGTAGAAAGTTAAACATCTGTAAAGTGCAAAGTATTATAAAGTAAGGAATATTAAATAGTAGGCAGATAAACAGGAATTTATAATTTTGTGGAGGAGTTTTTATGATAGTTTCAGAAATTACAACAAAGATGATTGAGTATTCTAAAGGAAATCTTCATGATATCAATCATTTTATGAAGGTATATGCTTATGCTAAAACAATTGGCGAATGCGAAAGATTAGATAAGAATACACAAACAGTGTTGGAAGTAGCAGCAATTATTCATGATATTGCCTGCCCACTTTGTCGAGAAAAATATGGAAATACAAATGGTAAGTATCAAGAAAAAGAAGGTGAAATTTTAGTTACTGAGTTTCTAAAGGATACTAAATGCTCTGAAGAATTTATCAATCGCGTTATTTTTTTAGTTGGTCATCACCATACACTTAATGACATTACTGGATTTGACTATCAGATTTTGATTGAAGCAGATTATATTGTGAATGCAGATGAAAGTAATTACTCTAAGGAAAATATTAATAATACAATGGAAAGAATTTTCAAGACACCAACTGGTATTGCTTTATTAAAATCTATCTATGGTCTTAAGTAAATAGGAATGTTTTTTAAGCCAGTTGTTTGCTCTCAGAATGTAGCATATTTAGCAACTGTAAAGCAAAGACCCCAACTGATGACCTATGTACCAAGTTATTGTAAATTGTACGTAACAGTAGTAAGATGTGCATAAAAGAGTAGATATATTAGGGGGGAATATATGAGAAAAACAAAGAAACATCTCATAACAATATTCATAATTATTACTTCTATGGTTGGTGGAGTAGCCTATGCTATTAATTGGCATTTTTTGATATTCAAAGAATTAAATTGTATCCTTGTTTTAAAAGACTTGGTGAAAAATATTCAAATATAGCGTCGCAAAAGTAGAATATTTAGGTTCTATTGGCGTTGTAAATATGAATGATGAAATCGATATGTTACATATTGGTTATTGCATTGTAAGAAAGTGGTGGCATCAGGGGATTATTTCTGAATCATTTGAGGGAGTTATTCAATTTGTAATTGAAAAGAGAGGCGCTAAACGCATAGATTCTCGCCATGATCCAAGAAATATAAATTCAGTAAAAGTTTAGGAGGCGCGCATTGAGAAAATGGTCCATAAATTCCAAAATAGCTTTATCATTTACAATACTTGTTTTGATTTTTATTATATTCAGTGTTTATCAAAACAATAATATAGTTATTACAAAATCAGATTATATTAACCCTAAGATACATAGTGATTTTAATGGTTTTAAAATTGCACAAATTTCTGATTTGCATAATAAAATGTTCGGGGAAAGCCAGTCTGAAATATTAAATAAAGTTAGAAACCTTTCTCCTGATATTATAGTAATAACAGGGGATTTGATTGACAGGCGGAAATATAATTTAGATAGTGCAATGGAATTTATTTCGGGCGCAGTAAAAATAGCTCCTGTATATTATGTTTCGGGTAATCATGAAGCATGGTCAGGCAAGTTTCCTTTAATAAAGGAAGGTTTAATACATGCTGGCGTTCATATTCTTGATGATAAAGCGGTTGAGCTTACAAGAGGTAAAAGTTCCATACATATCATGGGCTTATCTGATCCTGATTTTCTAACTTCTGATTATATTGAAGGCACAAATATCATCAAGATGACAGAACAATTAAACAAATGGTCAGCAGATGAAGATTTTAAAATATTACTTTCACACAGGCCTGAGCATTTTGATTTATATTGTGAAAATAATATGGATATAGTTTTTACAGGGCATGCACATGGGGGACAAATAAGAATTCCTTTTATAGGCGGTTTGGTAGCACCTGATCAAGGATTGTTTCCTAAATACACAAGTGGTAGTTATAATAAAGATTCAACAACAATGTTTGTAAGCAGAGGCTTAGGTAATAGCGTCTTTCCTATAAGAATATTTAATAGACCTGAAATTGTGGAAGTTACTTTAAGAAATTACAAATAAAGATTAATGTTTTTAAAATGTTTATAATTGCAATATTAGATAAGAAGCAATGAAAATGGTAACTAATGTTATAGCACCATTGGCTGGAACAGTTAACAAAATACATGCAAAAGAAGGCCAAAGATTTGTAGCCGGAGAATTAATTGCAGAATTAGAATAGTAATAATAAATAAAAAGGCGATATTTTTATAAAAGTATCGCCTTTTAAAGTTTTATTTTTTAACTAATTGTAACTTAACAGGTATTGTTTTTTCTACTTGTTCTCCACTCAATGATTTTAATGCTGTTTCAACACCAATTGAACCTATTTCTTTAGGCAGCTGTTCTACTGTAGCAGCCATGTCTCCGCTATTTACTGCTGCTTTTGCATCTTCAGTAGCATCAAATCCTATAACTATGATATTTCTTTTAGATGATTTTACAGCTTCAACTGCGCCCAATGCCATTTCATCATTGTGAGCAAACACTGCATCTATTTCAGGTTGTGATTGTAATATATTTTCCATTACAGTTAATCCTTCAGCTCTGTCAAAGTTAGCAGTTTGTTTTGTAACTACTTTAATATTACTCTTTGCAATTGCTTCATTAAATCCTGTACCTCTGTCCCTTGCTGCTGAAGCGCCTGGGGTTCCTTCAAGTTCAACTACATTTCCCTTTCCGCCTAACAACTCAATCATGTATTCACCAGCAAGTTTTCCTCCTGCTACGTTGTCAGAAGCAATATGAGATACAACTTCACCGTTGCTTGCAGATCTGTCTAATGTTATTACAGGTATTTTGGCTGTATTAGCAGCTTTTACTGCATTTCCAACTGCATCTGAATCAGTAGGATTGATCATAATAAGATCTACTTTTTGATTGATTAGGTCTTCAACGTTTGACATCTCTTTTGCTGGGTCATCCTGTGAATCAAGTGTAACTAATGTTGCTCCAAGTTCATCGGCTTTTGCTTTTGCTCCTGCTTCTAAATCAACGAAAAACGGGTTGTTCAGCGTTGATATAACAAGACCAATAGTTTTGGTTTTTTCTTTCGATGTTTCAGCTGGTGTGGGTGTTGCTGATTTTTGGTTAGTGCTGCAACCTACAAATAATGACAACACCATTAGAGTTACAACAAGCAAACTTAATATTTTTTTCATTTTTTTCTCCTATTATATTAATTTTAGTGTTACCTCGATGATTTTTGTTTCCTATCAAGCAATACTGCAATTAAAATAACTAATCCTTTAGCAACATCTTGATAGTATGATGATACCTGCATAAGGTTTAATGCATTATTTAAAATACCTATGATTAGAGCACCAACAGCTGTACCGGCAATAGTACCAATACCGCCTGCCATACTTGTTCCTCCCAATACAACTGCTGCAATTGCGTCTAATTCATATCCTCCACCTGCTGTAGGCTGTGCTGATCCTAATCTTGCTGTTATTAAAATACCGGCTAATGCTGCCATCATTCCAGAGAAAGCATATACAAATAATTTAACTTTGTCAGTTTTAATTCCGGAATATAATGTTGCTTCTTCATTTGACCCTGTAGCATATATATATCTTCCTATGCGTGTGTGGGTTAAAATATAAAAGGCTATAATAAATATTAAAATCATTATGTAAACAGGTATTGGAATTGGTCCTAAAAATCCCGTTCCTATTTTTGAAAATATCTCAGATTTAGGGGTATTTCCTAATTTGATTGGCTTTCCTTGAGTAAATACTAAAATTATTCCCCTTAAAAGAGTAACAGTGCCCAATGTTGCAATGAAAGGCTGAAGTCTTCCTGCAGTAATTAAAAGACCGTTTCCAAGCCCTATTATAATCCCTAACATCAAAGTTAGTAATACAACTATTATAACATTAAATCCTGATGATACCATAAAAGCAGCTATTGCACCGCAAAATCCAAGTACAGAGCCAACTGAGAGGTCTATTCCGCCGGTTAATATAACAAATAACATACCTGTTGCTATGACTGCATTTATTGAAGTTTGCCTTAATACTGTCAAAATATTTCCCGAAGTAAGAAATCTGTTGTTTAATAGTGCTATAATGATGCATGTTACAACCAAAACTATCAATGGTTTATTTTTAAATATTTTATTTTTAAGCAATGTCATTTGGATGTACTTCCTTTCCAACTGCAAGAGTCATTATATTTTCTTGAGTAGCATTTTTCATATCTAAAAATCCAGATACATGTCCTTCGTGCATAACCATTATTCTGTCACAAATCCCAAGAATTTCTGGAATATCTGATGATACAACTATTATGCTCATTCCATCCTTTTTAAATTTATTTATTAAATCATATATTTCTTTTTTCGCTCCAACATCAACACCTCTGGTAGGTTCATCCATAATAAGTATTTTAGGATTTGTCATGAGGCATTTTGCAATTGAAACCTTTTGCTGATTCCCACCGCTTAGGAATTTTAACAATTGCTCAGTTCCTGTAGCCTTTACAGACATATTTTTCATGTAACTAACAGACTCATCTTCTTCTTTTGATTTATTTAAAAAACCAAATTTACCTCTGAAATTTTTCAGCGAAGATAGTGTTATATTTTCTTTTATATTCATTCCTGTTATAATTCCATTAGATTTTCTGTCTTCAGTTACATATGCAATACCAGCGTTTAATGCATCCATGGGCGAATTTATTTTAACTTTATTATTATCTATGTATATTTCTCCATTTACATAAGAATATATACCATAAATTGTCCTCATCAATTCAGTTCTGCTGGCACCCATGAGACCTGCAACGCCAAGAGTTTCACCTTTATTGAGAGAAAAACTGACATCATTGACAAATTTATTGGATAGATTTTCAACTTTAAGAATTTCATTTCCTATTTTAGTTTCTACTTTTGGATATTGTTCGCTCAGTTTTCTCCCAACCATCATTTCAATGATTGAATCCTCACTTAATTCATTTATGGGAAATTCACCTATGGTCTCTCCATCTCTTAAAATCGTTACGTCGTCACAAATCTCAAAAATTTCTTTTAATCTATGTGATATATATACAATACTTTTTCCTTCGTTTTTTAGTTCATTTATAACTTGAAAAAGTTTTTTGGTTTCTGCAGGTGTTAATGCTCCAGTTGGTTCATCCATTATTATTACCTGAGCATCAGTAGAAAGTGATTTAGCTATTTCTACAAGCTGTTGTTTCCCAACACTTATATTCTTAACAATCTCTTTTGGGTCTTCATTTAAACCAAGTTTTTGAAGAAAGGGTTTAGTATTTTCAAAAAGAACATTCCACAAAATTCTTCCGCTCGATGAAACTGGTTCTCTTCCGAGAAAAATATTTTCTCCAATTGAAAGATCATTTATTAAATTGAGCTCTTGATGAATAATCGAAATTTTTGCTTCTTGAGATGACCGAGTGTCATTAAAGTTTACCTCATTTCCATTTAAATAAATTTCACCATCCGTTTTAAGATAAACTCCTGTTAAAATTTTCATCAAAGTGGATTTTCCGGCTCCGTTTTCACCGATAAGTGCCATAACGTTACCTTTATATATATTTAAATTAACATTTTTTAAAACTTTTATACCAGAAAAATTCTTATTAATGTTTTTCATAGAAACAACAATATCATTCATTATTTTACCGCCTAAAAATAGTTTATTGAATAGTGCAATCATCATTGCTAAAATGTTACGCCGGAAATAAGAATTATATTTGCATAAGATTTATATTCTCCGGTTCTTATTACAGCCTTTGAGTTTTGGGTTTTGTTTTTAAATATTTCATGAGGAACATATTCAATTTCAATAGTTTTGTTTTCTTCTTTTTCTATTTGTTTAATCAAATCAATGATATTTTTGTGCAACTCATTATTTTTTTCTTTAATTTCTTCAGCCAATATGACTTTTTCTATGCATAGTTCTTCTAAGACTGCAGATAAAACAGGCATAAATTCAGGAAGGCCTTTGATTATAGCAAGGTCAATCCTATATACACCTTGTGGTACAGGAAGACCGCAGTCGCCAATTGTCAGGCTGTCTGTATGCCCCATTTTGCTTATTTCATAAGATATATTTGAATTTAACAATTTTGATTTTTTCACTATAAATTCCTTTAAATATTTTATTTGCTTATTGTTAAGTATATTTTATAATTGATTATTATCACTATAATTATTATTATGATTTTTTTTGTAATTATTATTATGATTATTTAATTATTATTTTTTAAAATTCTTATGATAAGTAAGTTGAAAACACACCTTCATTGCCGAAAAATGGCTCAAGTCGCCAAATGACATCTTTTAAGATAAGCAAAACTTACTTTGAGCCTGAAAATACTATTGTAATATAAATTTTACGCAAAAGTAGAATATTTTTAAAAATATATTAATGGAAGATTTATAGACAATTTTGAATTAAAAAAATTTTAAAATGTTTCACTTTAACATCACAATGGCATCACATTAGATGGGTAAATTATAACTATGATATTGATCAAAATATAGCTGATCATATCAAATAATTTTAGAGGATGTGTTAAAGTTGAAAAAAAGAAACATTATAATTTCTGGAATGTTAGTATTGTCAATTGCATTATCAACAAGCATGGGTGCATTTGCAGCCACTGATTCTTCAAATGTAAGTGACAGTGGAGTGGAAGTTACTCAAGAAAACAACAAACGATCAAATTTTGTTCAATTGAGTGAGGCACAAAGAAAAGCAATCAGTGATGCTAAAATTAACAGCTTAAAAGAAGCAGCATCAAATTTAGTTGCTAAAGGAACATTGACACAGGAACAAGTGGATGAAATTTTAGCTGAAACAGACAAATTGCCTTCTGACTTAAAAGGGTCAAAAAAAGGCAATGGAAGATTTGTGAATTTAACTG
>JARBUP010000111.1 GCA_029239575.1 Bacillota bacterium | reverse complement strand
AGGAGATAGTATGCAAAAAAAATTAATTGGTACTGATATTTTAATGATTTTTATAATTATACTGTTAATAGTAATTTCAGCTGTTGGGGTAAGCTCTTTTAACCCTGATAATAGTTATATGGTTACAAATCAATATGGGGATAATGTTAAAATCTTTGGTAGTGGAATTTATGCTCACGATTCATATTTTAAAGCTCCAATTTTAATCGGTAGTGACCTAATAATTCTTTTTTTAGTAGTACCAATGATGATAGCAGGCTTAATAAATGAAATTAAAAAAAGGACAATAAAATCCAAATTATATTTAACCTCTATAACAGCAACAGTGCTTTACTATGCCACAAGTATAGCATTTGGTGTTACATATAATTCACTTCATTTGCTATATATCGCCTTATTTTCAAGCTCTTTATTTACTGTAATAATAATGATTAAAAGTATTAATACTAATGAACTAAGAAAAAGTCAAAATTTAATACTTCCATCAAAAGGCTTAAGTATATTTTTAATATTATCCGGTATTTCTCTTTTTATAGCATGGCTTCCTGATATAATACCTTCACTAATATCGGGAAAATCATTAATGTTAATAGAAATATATACAACTGAAATTACATATGTGTTAGATATGGGAATTATAAGCCCACTGATGTTTATATGTTTATATCTTCTTAAAAAGAAAGATGGCCTTGGAGATATTGTGCTTTCAATAGTTTTAATGTTATGTGGAATTATTGGAGTTATGCTTCCTTTTCAAACACTTTATCAAACTTTAGCAGGTATTGAAACACCTATTCCTGTCCTTATTATAAAAGTTGGAATATTTGTTTTACTTGCAGCTTTTGCAACATATTTCAATGTTAAATATTACAAAAATTTAAAATAATAAATAAACGTTCAACTTAATTTATAAGTTGAACGTTCAGCTTGCTGATTGATATAGTATTTTTGTCATCCTGAGCGAAAGCGAAGGATCTTATTATTTCAATGTTTAAAGATCCTTCACTACGTTCAGGATGACATCTTACTTATTTTTTTAAAGCTTCTATATCTGCACCTGATTGTTTTAAAGCTTTTTCAACTGCTTCTATAACACTTTTACTTGAAGATGTAGCACCTGAAACTGCCTCAACTTTTAAACTTTGTGATTCAATAATTTTTCCTGGCAACTCTTCTACAGCTAAACTACCTATTCCCTCAGTTTCACTATGACTAAGTACTTTTATATCTGTTATTTCATCAGCAGTTACTGTTACTTCAACTTTCAATGGTCCTTTTATTCCTATACTTTCACCTGTATATGTTCCCGGTTTAAAAGTTTCCTTTGCTCCACATCCTACTATTGAGAATGACATTGCTATTAATAAAGCAAAAATCATAAACTGTTTATTATTTAATTTCATCTTATTTTCTCCTTGCAATTATTTATTAATTTACTTTGCAGCTGATTGTCCCGCAATACGACCAAATACTGTTATATCTGCAATAGCATCGCTTCCTAATCTGTTAGTACCATGAATATCTCCAGTTACTTCTCCCGCAGCAAATAATCCTTTTATTATTTCACCATTTGTATTTATAACTTGTGCATTAGTATTAATTTTAACTCCACCCATTGTATGATGAACAGCAGGTTTAGAAACCATTATATAATATGGACCTTCTCCAAATGGAACTAATTCGCCTCTTTTATTAAATTCAAGATCTTTTCCGTCTTTTGCATATTGATTATAATTATCTATTGTTTTCTTAAGCTCAGCGGCATCAATTTCAAAGAATTTAGCAGCTTCTTCTATAGTATCTGCTTTTACTAATTGTTTTCTTGCGATTAAATTATTATATTCTGTTTCATGTTTTACAGCCACTTTACTGTCTACCATTGCAGATTCATCCCAAAACATGTAAGAAACTCCGCCAGTTTGTTCAGTAACAGCTTTTGAAATTACATCTCTTCTTTCAAGTTCTTCAACAAAACGGCTTCCTTCTTTATTTACAAGAATTGAACGGCCTTCCATACGAACATCTCCAACATATAAAAGTGTACCTGACTGTGTATCACATGTAGGATATGTTTGAATATATTCCATATCAACAAGCTGAGCTCCAATTTTTTCAACCATTGTTATACCATCACCAGTACTTCCTACGGAATTAGTTGAAAGTATTTCTTCACCCATATTTTTATTGTATTTAACTCTCATATCTAAATTAGATCCAAATCCACCAGTTGTTAATATAACACCTTTATTTGCTTTGTACGTTATTTCTTGATCTCCATATGTTGCTTTTACTCCAATAACTTTTCCATCTTTATCTTGGATTAATTCTGTAGCTGTTGTGTTTTTATGAAGCGGAATCTCTTTTTCATTTAACTTTTCAGTTAATTTATTTATCATTTCAAAACCAGTAGCATTTATTGGAACAAGGCTTCTCTTTACTGAATGACCACCAAAGAACAATTGATAATCTTCGAATCTAACATCAATATAATCCTTTAACCAATTAGCTCCATCCAATGCATTATCTGCTAAAATCCTTGCTAATGCTGGATCATTTTCATTATCTCCACCTTTTAAAATATCTTTATAAAATTGTTCATTGCTATCTTCTAATTTTTCCTCAACTTGAACCCAGTTTCCTGGAGCTGCATATTCTCCGCCTGATAGAAGAGTATTTCCACCTTGAATAGGCATTTTTTCAAGAACAATTGCACTTGCACCATTATCTGAAGCTGTTATTGCAGCTGTCATTCCAGCTCCACCTGCACCGATTACGATAACATCTGCTGTATA
Source organism: Bacillota bacterium (assembly GCA_029239575.1). Classification (GTDB taxonomy): domain Bacteria; phylum Bacillota; class Clostridia; order Tissierellales; family Sedimentibacteraceae; genus Sedimentibacter. The sequence goes on along the minus strand of JARBUP010000111.1, from coordinate 5,849 downwards.
CTCTGATTCTCTTTTTTCCATTTCAACTTTTCCTGTTGAAATAAGTGCACTTTCATCTGCTCCAGTTTTTTCAAAAGCATTTTTTACAGCCATTCTAAAACCTGCAGAAGTCAGTGTTGCTCCTGAAACGCTATCAACACCAAGACTATTTGTAGCTATCATATTATTTGTCATAATATTCATTGCTTCTGACAATCCTTCTGTCTCATGTTGCTCTTTAACTTCAATTTTTGAAATTTTATTATCTGCAATTGTCAAATCTACTACAATGTTACCGCCCTTCCCAGAGCCTATTCCTTCATATGTACCATCCAATTTAACATTCTTATTTGTTTCTTGTGAGCATCCAACCATTCCCACAGCTAATGCTAATACAAGTATCAGTGCTATAATCTTTTTCATTTTTCCTCCCAAGTAATTAAATAATATTGTTTTTCTTTTAACATTATAGTATAACTCAAAAGCATTGTCTTTGTATTAAACTGCTAATATTTTAAACTTTTACGAACTAATTAGAAGATTCTAAATTGAAATTACAAAAAAATACTATTAATGACAAAGCTATATGCTTTTATAATTTAAGGCAAAGAATTATGATTGATACCATAAAGGCGGTGTTGTATAATAATATAATAATAGAAGCATTGCCTTTATTTTGCAATGTTGAAAACATTATCAAAAAAGGGGGCATATAAATTGAATTTTGATTCAACAGTTTATAATTATCCTTCAAGCAGAAATGTTGTATATGCTAAAAAGGGAATGGTAGCTACGGGACAGCCCATGGCTGCTCAAGCAGGTCTTGAAATTCTTCAAAAGGGCGGAAATGCAATTGATGCTGCCATTGCTACAGCTGCAACTTTAACGGTAACAGAACCTGTCTCCAATGGTATAGGCGGAGATAACTTTGCCATCGTTTGGGTTAAGGATAAACTTTATGGAATAAACAGCAGTGGAAAATCTCCAAAATTAATTTCTATTGATAAACTTAAAGACCGAGGGTTAAATGAAATTCCTAAATATGGTTTAATTCCTGTAACTGTTCCTGGAGCAGTTGGAGGATGGGCAGCTTTATCAAAAGCATTTGGTAAACTTCCTTTAACTGAAGTTTTAGCACCTGCTATTAGATATGCAACTGAAGGATTTGCTATCACTCCAAATGTAGCTAAACAATGGAACAATGCTTTTAATACATATAAATCCCAATTAAAAAGTGAAGAATTTGAAAACTGGTTTAAAACTTTTGCACCAAAAGGAAGATCTCCAAAATTAGGTGAAACATGGAAATCCCAAGATCACGCTAACACCTTGAAATTAATTGCAGAAACTAATGGAGAAGCTTTTTATAAAGGTGAGATAGCTGATAAAATCCATGCATTTTCTAAAAAATATAATGGTTACATAAGAAAAGAAGATCTACAAGTATATGAACCTGAGTGGGTTGAACCTATCAGTATAAATTATAGAGGCTATGATGTTTGGGAAATACCTCCTAATGGACATGGCATAGTTGCTTTAATGGCTCTTAATATATTAAAGGGATTTGAATTTTCAAATCGAGATTCTGTAGAAACTTTACACAAACAATTTGAAGCTATGAAATTATCTTTTGTTGATGGACAAAAGTATGTAGCAGATCCAAGGGCCATGAAAGTTTCTGTTAAAGAGCTTTTATCAGAAGATTATGCAAAAAAGCGAAGGAATCTTATAAGAAATGAAGCTATAAATCCAGTGGTAGGTAATCCATCATCAAGCGGTACTGTTTATCTTGCAACAGCTGATGAAGAAGGAAATATGGTTTCTATGATTCAAAGCAATTATATGGGATTTGGTTCTGGCATTGTAATACCTGAGACTGGAATAGCTCTTCACAATAGAGGTCATAATTTTGTGATGGATCCTTTACATGATAATGCATTGTCACCTTGCAAAAAACCATATCATACAATAATACCTGGTTTTCTTACAAAAAATAATAAACCAATTGGACCTTTTGGAGTTATGGGTGGATTTATGCAACCTCAAGGTCATGTGCAAGTTATTATGAACACCATAGATTTTCATATGAACCCTCAAGATACTCTTGATGCATATCGCTGGCAATGGGTTGGGGGAAAAACAATTCAAATAGAACCAAATTTTCCAAATAATTTAGCATTACAATTATCAAAGATGGGCCATGATATAATGCCTTTGTTAGATACATCAACATTTGGAAGGGGCGAAATCATTTGGAGAAATGATGAAGGCATTCTATGTGGTGGCACTGAGCCAAGGACTGATGGTACAATTGCTGCATGGTAAAATGTAATTACATTTTTTAATGCTTTAATTTACATTATTGCCTATTTCCTTGGAAATATATTTTTTTCGACAATAAAAATGGTTTTAAAGATTATATTCTATATTAAATAAGTATATATTGTAATATATAGAAAAAGAAACGGAGGGTTTTATGAAAAAACCAAAAGTATTAATTTCAAAGAATATTCCAAAATATGTGGAAGATTATATAGGAGAACACTGCGAATATGAAAAATTAGATAAAGAATCTCGTAGCAATAATGAAATTTTATATAAAAAAGTCAAGGACATAGAAGGAATATTACAATCAGGTATAAAAATAGATGAGGAATTTTTAAATCATGCAACTAATTTAAAAGTAGTGAGCAATATTTCCGTAGGTTATGACAATTTCGATTTAAATGCAATGAAAAAAAGAAATATCATCGGAACAAACACTCCTACTGTTTTAAATGATTCAGTTGCTGATTTAATTTTTGGTTTAATGCTTTCTGCAGCAAGAAGAATTCCTGAGCTTGATAGCTATGTAAAAAACAAAGAATGGGATAATTCAGGAAGTAAGAACTTATTTGGAATAGATGTTCATCATTCTGTTTTAGGTATCATTGGAATGGGCCGAATTGGAGAAGTTGTTGCAAAAAGAGCTAAGTTTGGATTTGATATGGATGTTTTATATTACAATAGAACGAGGAAATATGAAACAGAAGAAAAATTAGACGTTAAGTACTCAGAATTAAATTCTTTACTAAAGCAAAGTGATTTTATATTAGTAATGACTCCTTTAAATGATGAAACATATCATTTAATAGATGAAGATCAGTTTAACCTCATGAAAAAGACTGCAATATTTATTAATGCATCAAGAGGTGCAACTGTAAATGAAGTAGCCTTAATTAAAGCTTTACAAGAAAATAAAATATTAGCTGCTGGTCTCGATGTTTATGAAAAAGAACCAGTTGATAAAAATAACCCTTTATTAAATTTAACAAATGTTGTAACAATGCCCCATATTGGATCTGCCACAGAAAAAACAAGAAATAATATGGCAATGCTTGCTGCCCAAAACATGGTAAAAGCATTGTTGGGGGAAACTCCGCCAAATATAGTTTCAGAGTTAAAATAAAAATTGACTTTTCTTAACAACTTTGCTATATTGTAAATAAAAATTAAATAAATTCAATGTTTTATAGGGTTCCGCAAATTTAAAATAAATTGGTCTGGTCCAAGATAAAACGTGCAGTTAACTGTAACTGTATACACGGAAGGATAAAAGCCTGGGAGATATAATATTATATCACTTTGGCTTTTTTGTTTTTTAAACTACAAATTCATATTTAATATTTAGGAGGAAACACAATGCAATGGTTTATATTATTTATAGCAGGATTGTTTGAAGTTGTATGGGCTACAGGTTTAAAGTATTCTGAAGGTTTCACGAAATTAGTTCCAAGCGTTATAACTATAATTGGTTTAATTGCAAGCATGTATCTTTTAGCATTGTCACTTAAAAGTCTTCCATTAGGTACTGCATACGCAGTATGGACAGGAATAGGTACAGTAGGTACTGCCATTTTAGGTATAGTTTTTTTCAAAGAACCAATGGACTTAACTCGTTTAATTTTTATAGGATTTATTGTAGTTGGTATTATAGGACTCAAATTAGTTTCTTCACATTAATTAAATTAATTAATTTACATTATAAAAGCTATGCAAATTGCATAGCTTAGACTATTGACAAACCCCTAAAATTGTCATCCTGAACGTAGTGAAGGATCTTTAAACATTGAAATAATAAGATCCTTCGCTTTCGCTCAGGATGACAAAAACAGATTACTTACTTTCTTTTAGTTCCAACATATGACCCTATTCCACCAATAACATTTACAACATCATATCCCTGTTTTTTAAGATGATTAACTGTCCTTGCACTTCTTCCTCCTGATTGACAAATGATATAATAAGTTTTATCTTTAATTAAATATTTGTCCGGATTAGTTATTAAGTTTTGCATAGGTACATTCTTGGAATTTCTAATACTTCCACCTTTATATTCGTATGGTTCTCTAATATCTATTAAATTTATTTCTAATAAATTATCTATCTCATTAACATTAATTACTTTTCCTTCAACTTTTTTTAAAAAATTAAACATCATATTTCCTCCGATATTTTACAAATTTAATTTGCTTATAAATCTATTATACTCAGTTTAATATTTTTATCCGTGATAATGTCACATAACTAAAAATGCTCATAATGTATTAATGAACATTATGAACATTTTAGTTATCCGTTACTCTTCTGCCATAAAATCCTTTTAATTTAGCTTTATGCTCGTACATCTTTTGATCCGCTTTATGAAATATATCATAAATATCTAAATTTTTATCTTTTTCATATAGTTCGTAACCATATGCAAAAATTAATGAATTACTGTTTTTTTTGTTAACTTCATTTGAAATTTGCTCTAACTTTAGAAGTGAATTTTCAACAATTTCTTTTGTAACATTTTTGCAAATAACACAAAATTCATCTCCGCCAATCCTATATGAATTACCTACGCCTTTGAAACTTTCTGTCAACACTTTTGCAGATATATTGATTAGATCATCTCCAGCTTTGTGACCAACAGTATCATTGATTTTTTTCAAATTGTTTAAATCAAACACTACTATTGCAGCATCACTGCATTGATTTTTGCATATTGATTCAATTTCTTTTTCAAATGCAACCCTATTTTTTATACCACTTATAAAATCAATTTTAAATTGCTGTTCTCTTAAATATATGTAAAACAACAAAAGAGACACTGCGATACTTGGCCATATTAATAAAAGTTTATCGAATGAAATTTGCAAAATAGTTGCTAAAACTGGCATAAGAAATATTAATTTTAAATATCTTTTTTCATTACTATCATATAAACTATCATTTCTCCAGAAATATCTAATAAAAATCCAATAATAAAACATACTGCAAATTGTTGGTATTAAAAACAATTCACCTCTGTTATATTCATGTAAAGAATCAAAGAAAAAAACCCATCCAGTTTCTATGGTCAAAATACAGATTATTGTGTTAAGAAATAATGGAATTAATAAAAATATATTATTAAGAAATACTTTTTTATCATTTAATAACGCAAGCACCGCCGGCAGCAATGGACTTAAAATAAATCCTAATGCGTTTATAAATATATGGAATGATAACAAGCTATCCATATTTAAACTTTGAATTAATATATCAAAAATTTCTAATATTAATATAATTATGGTTATAACTGAAGTATAAATGTAAACATTTGTTTTGTAATTATCTATTAAAATATTTCGTTGTGTTAAACTTATAGTAAAAAATAATACTGCTATTCCAAAAATGTCTGTAACTATTGAGTTTAAGTTTAAATTCAAAATGTAACTCTCCTTATATGTTTTTTATAAATAAATATCTTTTTATTAGTATAGCTTTATGCCAAAGTATTATTTTTTAATAAATAATCTCTGAACTATCCTATTATAAGTTGCTTATTTATATGTATTAAATTT
>JARBUP010000110.1 GCA_029239575.1 Bacillota bacterium | reverse complement strand
GGACTTCAAAAATTAAAAGATGAATTAGGTGCAGAAAAATTTGATTTTGAAGTTGAGCAAATGGGAGCAACTGCTGCTGACGAACCAAAATGGGAACCAACATTATTGGATTTTTGCGACAGCGGAGAATATGATGTAATTATAATTGGAACATGGCAAATGTTAGAAGCATTACAAAAGGCTGCAACAGAATTCCCAGACCAAAAGTTTATATTCTTTGATGAAACTTTTGATTTTGCAGCTGGAGATTTCAAAAATGTATATAACGTATTGTACAAACAAAATGAAGTTTCATATTTAGTAGGAGCTGCTGCTGCTATGATGACTACAGATGCAAGCCTTCCAATGGTAGATCCATCAAATAAAATGATCGGTTTCTTAGGCGGAATGGAAAATTCAATTATCCAAGACTTCTTGTTAGGATACATACAAGGTGCAAAAGATGTAGAACCAGAAATTAAAGTTTCTTTAGCATATGTTGGAAACTTCTATGACTCTGCAGCTGGAAAAGATCTTGCATTAGTTCAATATCAAAATGGTGTTGACGTTGGTTATAATGTTGCAGGTTCAGCAGGCTTAGGACAAATAGATGCTGCAGCTGAAGCTAAAAAATATGCATTTGGTGTTGACTCTGACCAAGCAGCTTTACTTCCTGAAAAAGCTGATTTTATTCCTACTTCTGCACTTAAAAATGTTGGAAACTCTTTATATAGAGCTATAAAACTTGACATGGACGGTGGAAAACTCGGATATGGTACAGTTGAAAAATTAGGCTTTGCTGAAGGCGGAGTTGAATTAGTAAAAGATGCTCATTATGAAGAAATAGTTCCTGAAACTATCAGAACTAAAATAGACGAATTAGAGAAAAAAATTATTTCAGGTGAGATAGTTGTTGATACTTCTGCAGGAAAAACAACTGACGAAATAAAAGCAATTACAAATTCAGTACAATAATTATTTAATTAACAGTCAGGTGTAAAACCTGACTGTTAATGGTTATGGAAAATGAAATTAGAATTATTAACGATTAATGATTAAGAATTGCTAACTATAGTTTTAGCTATCAATTGTTAGTTATTAATTTAATAAATTGGAGGTAACAAATGGATAAAGTCTTGCAAATGAACAATATTATGAAAATATATCCTAACGGCGTTGTTGCCGTTGAAGATGTAACATTTGAATTAGAAAAAGGTGAAATACATGCTTTATTAGGAGAAAATGGCGCTGGTAAAAGTACACTTATGAAAATTTTATTTGGTATTGAATATCCAGAGCAAGGGCAAATTATTTTAAATGGTGTTGAAACTAAAATGAAATCATCCCAAGATGCAATAAAAAAAGGCATAGGAATGGTACATCAGCATTTTATGCTTGTTCCATCTTTAACTGTTGCAGAAAATATTGTGCTTGGTGTTGAACCTAAAAATAATGCATTTATAGATATGCAAAAAGCTATAGAAATTTCTAAAAATTTATCTGATAAATATAATTTTGATATAGATGTAACTTTAAGAGTTCAAGAACTTCCAGTCGGAATAAAACAAAAGGTAGAAATATTAAAAGCATTGTATAGGGGAGCAGATATTTTAATTTTGGATGAACCTACTGCAGTTTTAACTCCGCAGGAAACAGAAGAACTTTTTGTGCAGCTAAACAAATTAAAAGCTGATGGACATACTATAATATTTATTTCTCATAAACTTGATGAAATAAAAGCCATATGCGATAGAGCCACAGTAATGCGTAATGGAAAAAGCAAAGGAACTTATAATGTTGATGATATATCAACATCTGAAATGTCAAGGCTTATGGTTGGTAGGGATGTTGTATTAACATTTGATAAAAAACCTTTAAATTTAAAGCAAACAGTATTAAAAGTAAGAAACCTTTCAGTTGCTGGCTCAACAGGAATTAAAAGAGTTGATGATATTTCTTTTGATTTAAAAGAAGGTGAAATCTTGGGCATTGCAGGAGTTGAAGGAAATGGCCAAAGCCATTTAATTGATGCTTTAACAGGCCTTACTAAAAAATTCATCGGGGAAATTAATATATTTGATGAAGATGTAAAAAAACATTCTATTAAAGAAATAAGAGAATTAGGCCTTGCCCATATACCTGAAGATAGAATGACACTGGGTTGTGCAAAAAATATGAATATATTAGATAACATGTTTTCAAACCAATATGATCGTCCAGAGTTTTCTGGAAAGTTCATGTTGAAAACAAAAAAAATAGAACAAAGAGCAAATGAATTAATAAAAGAATATTTAGTTAAATGCAAATCCTTTAAACAAAATGTAGGCATGCTTTCAGGAGGAAATATTCAAAAAGTTGTTGTTGCAAGAGAATTTTCTACTAATCCTAAAATAATTATTGCTAATCAGCCTACGAGGGGAATTGACGTTGGTGCTGCATCATTTATAAGACAGAGAATTATAGAATACAGGGATGCAGGTTGTGCAATAATATTAATTTCAGCAGATTTAAATGAAGTATTTGAATTATCTGACAGATTAGCTGTTATGTATAAAGGAAAGTTTTCTGGAGTATTTAATGATGTTAAAAATTTAACTGAAGAAGAATTGGGAAAATACATGCTTGGCATAAAGAAAGACGACAGATTGGAGGGAATAATGTATGAACAGTAATACAAAGTTTAATATATTAAGAACAGCATTATCAATTGGTATAGCGCTCTTAATATCATTTGTGATAATATTTTTGACAAGCAAAGAACCTGTTACTGCAATTGTTCAACTGTTGACAGGCCCGCTTCAAAGCGCAAGGCGTTTTGGTAATGTAATAGAAGCTATGATTCCTTTAATATTTACTGGAGTTGGAGTAAGCATTATGTTTTCAGCTAATCAAATAAATTTAGCTGGAGAAGGATCATTTCATATAGGAGGACTTGTTGCAACTTTTCTCGCATTAAAATTATCTTTGCCACAAGGAATAAGCCCTATAGTATTAATATTAGCTGCTGGTTTAGTAGGCTCTTTAGTAACTGCAGTACCTGCTATATTAAAAATAAAAACCAATTCAAATGTATTGGTTTCATCATTAATGATGAACTATTTAGTATTATATTTTTGTAATTATATATTGAGTTATTTTATAAAAGATCCTACAGCAGGTTCAGTTGTATCTTATGCAGTTCCTGAAACTGCACAACTTATGAAAATAATAGGTGGTACTCGTATTCATATTGGACTTATACTTGCCTTTGCAGTAGCTTTTTTTGGTTATGTGTTTTTATATAAAACTAAAATAGGGTATGAGTTAAGAATTACAGGAGAAAATGAAGAGTTTGCAAAATATTCTGGTATTAATGTTATGAAAATTACATTAATTTCATCTCTTTTAGGTGGATTTTTAATAGGAGCAGGAGGAGGAGTAGAACTTCTTGGAATGTATACAAGATTTTCATGGACATCTCTTCTTGGTTATGGATGGGATGCGATTATTATAACTACTCTTGCTAAAAAGAATCCATTATACGTACCTCTGGCAGCATTTTTCTTAGCATATTTAAGAACAGGTGCATCTATAATGTCACGTTCAACTGATGTTGTTACTGAAATAGTAACAATTACACAGGGTTTAATAATATTGTTTATTGTTGCAGAACAGTTCTTAAGTAAGTTTAGACATAATATGATTGCAAAAGAAGCTAAAGCAACATTAACTAGCGAAAAGGAGGTTAAGTAATATGATATTAAATGCTCTTTTATCACCAGAATTTTTAAATGCAACACTTAGGGCTACAACACCAATACTTTTCGCTACAATTGCATCGAGTATAGCTTCGAAATCTGGTATAACAAATATGGCTTTAGAAGGTATGATGCTTTTTGCAGCTTTGTTTGGTGTAATATTTTCTTCAGCTTTTAACAGCGCATGGCTTGGACTTTTAATGACCATGGTTATTGGTGGTTTTATTGGTTTTATACTTGCATTTTTCGTTTTAAAACTAAAAACAGATGAAATTCTCGCAGCAATTGCTATAAACTTAATAGCAAGCGGCGCAACAGTGTTTATTTTACTTATTGTATCAGGGGACCGTGGTGTTTCTTCATCCATTCAATCTATTGCTTTACCAAGAATAACTTTACCAGTAATTGAAAATATTCCGTATTTAGGTGCAGTTATTTCTAATCAAAATATTTTAACATACTTAGGTTTAATAACAGTATTTATTGCACATATATTTTTATATAAAACTCCTCTTGGATTAAGGATTCGTGCAGTTGGAGAAAATAAAGATGCGGCTGAGTCAGTAGGAATCAGTTCTAAAAAAATACAATACATAGCTTTAATCATAAGCGGTGTTTTAGCATCCATGGGAGGTTTTTTTCTTTCAGGTGGATATATGACTTACTTTACAAAAGATATGTCGGCAGGTAGAGGTTTTATTGCTTTAGCTGCAAGTTCTATGGGAGGCAATACTCCTGTTGGAGGATTTCTGGTATCTTTATTATTTGGTGCCGCTCAAGCATTAGCAAATATATTACAAATGGGTTCAACTTTACCATATGAAATAATTCAAATGCTTCCATATATAACTACACTTGTTGGTTTAGGAATTTACAGCTATCGTTTAATGAAAAAAAATCAGAAATTAAATGAAAAATAAAAATTATAAAATGTCATTCTGAGCGTGAGCGAAGAATTTAAAAATGTTGAGATTATAAGATCCTTCGCTTTTGCGCAGGATGACAAGGCGAAGAAAATTAACTAATTAAGATATATCATAATATATAAAACTAAAAATTATTAAGCAGCTGAAGTTGCTTTAATTTTTAAATACTTACAGAAAGAGGATAAACAAATGAATAAGAGAAATATAATTATTGACTGTGATCCAGGAATTGATGATGTAATAGCAATTTCTCTTGCTATTGCAAATGAAGATAAATTAAACATTTTGGGTATAAGCACTGTTGCAGGAAATCAAAGTATTGAGAAAGTAACAAACAATGCATTGAAATTAGTTTCTTTTTTTGATAAAAATATAAAAGTTGCGCAGGGTTCTAAATGTCCCTTAATAAGGGAGAAAACTGTTGCTAAATATGTTCATGGTGATACTGGCATGGGAAATTATGAATTACCACCTTCAAAATTTTCTCTTTATTCTAATAATGCTATAACATTTTTAAGAGATACTATTATAAATGCTGATGGAAAAGTTACTTTAGTTCCAATCGGGCCTTTAACAAATATAGCTCTTTTAATAAAAACATTCCCTGAAGTAGTGGATAAAATTGAACTATTATCTATTATGGGAGGTGCAACTATTGGTGGAAACAGAACTTCATGTGCAGAATTTAATGTTTGGGCTGACCCAGAAGCTGCAAGAATTGTTTTTGATTCAAATATACCAATAGTAATGAGTGGCTTAAATATTACACATCAAACAGGATTGGACAAAAATGATATTAGTAATTTACTAAATAGCCAGGGCGCTGTTTCCCATATGGTTGGAGAAATATTGGATTTTTATTTAAAAGGAGATCATGTTAACGGTGGAACATTTGCACCAATACATGATGCTTGCAGTATAATGTATTTAATTCATCCTGAAATTTATGAATATAAACACATGGAAGTAAAAGTGGATTGCTCAGAGGGTCTTAGCAGAGGAAACACAGTTACAGATGTTAGAGATTGGGTAACATATGATGAATCATATCCAAAAGTATTACTTCAAGTTAATTCAGAAAAATTTAAAGAACTACTTATAGAATATATATATAAATTAGATAGAATGTTTGAGAGGTAAGTATGGGAAAAATAGTTGTTGTAGGAAGCATTAATGCTGACATGGTTTTTACTTCAAGTATAAGACCAAAAGCAGGTGAAACCGTACTTGGCGAAAGTTTTTCAATTATACCTGGTGGCAAAGGGGCTAATCAAGCTGTAGCAGCAAGCAAATTGGGAGCAGAGTCATTTATGGTTGGGTGTGTAGGAAAAGATTCGAACGGAGAATTTTCTATAGATAATTTTAATAAATATAATGTTAATACGGATTGTGTAGAAGTGATATCTGATGTACCAACAGGAGTTGCTAATATAGTTGTAGCAGAAGAAGATAACAGCATCATAGTTATACCTGGCTCAAATTATAAAATAACTAAGGCTATGATAGATAAACATAAAGAAGTAATTTTATCGGCTGATATTGTATTATTACAATTAGAAATTCCTATTGAAATAGTTGAATATACAGCAGAATTATGTAAGAAAAACAATGTGAAAGTATTGTTAAATCCTGCTCCAGCTAAAAGATTAAGTGAAAGTCTAATAGAAAATTCAACATATATAACGCCAAATGAACATGAAATAAAAATTATTTTAGGAAAAAAATCTGAAGATGAAATAGAGGCGTTGTTAAAGCAATATCCTAATAAAATTATAGTTACAATGGGTTCAGAAGGTGTTAAATATTTTGATGAAGAAATAAAAACTTTTCCTGCTTTTAAAATTGATGTTGTTGATACAACTGGTGCAGGGGATACATTCTGTGGCTCTTTAGCAACAGCATTAGTAAATGGCAAAATGTTACCGGATGCAATTTCATTTGCTAATAAAGCAGCAGCATTATCTACTACAAAATTAGGAGCACAAAGCGGCATGCCTACAATAGAAGAGTTAAATAATTTAAAATAATAAAATGAAAAAGCGTACATTTATAAATGTGCGCTTTTTATGTATGGTCATGCCAGAGGCATAATATTCAACAATATAATAATTATTAAGCTAAAGTTACGTTTGCTGCTTGAGGACCACGAGTTCCTTCAACAACTTCGAATTTAACTTTTTGGCCTTCTTCTAAAGTTTTGAAACCGTTAGAAACGATTGCTGTAAAATGAACGAATACATCTTTTCCTTCATCACTTGAGATAAAACCAAATCCTTTTGCTGAATCAAACCACTTAACTGTACCTGTTTTCATTAAAATCCTCCAAATTTTTTTAAAAGTTTTTTTATAAGCAACTAATAATTAGAGCTTAGTGTCCATGAAATACGCAATATTAATATAACATTAATTAAAATCTATATTAAAATGTATTATTTCTCTAAACATATACTACTACGCTACAGTAACGTTGCTAGCTTGAGGTCCTTTTTGGCCTTCTGTGATGTCAAAGTTTACTTTTTGACCTTCTTCTAATGTTTTGAATCCTTCAGAAACAATTGCAGAGAAATGTACGAAAACGTCTTTCCCATCATCGCCAGAAATAAATCCAAAGCCTTTTTTAGAATCAAACCATTTAACTGTACCTGTTTTCATTAAAAAAATCCTCCAATATTTAAAAAAGATACTTTGATTGTAACAGTTTTTTGGCAAAAAATCAATACATATTTATTAAGAAAGTTGAAAATTTTTTTCTAACAAACTTTCATTGTTATTTAAACGTAAAAAATGATATGAGGAAAAAAGCAAATGTTTTTCATGATGGATTGTTACAATAAAAAGTGAATATTTATAAATAAATAATGCAAAATTTGCTAATAAATAATTTGATATAAGGTAAATTGCATGATATAATAAATATACTGTAAAAAAGACTAACGTCTTTTTTACAGTATATTTATTGAATCGTTGTGATGCAAGACTTACGTCTTGCTTTATGATATAATAAAAACGATTACTCAAATTTTTACTATAAATTATAGTTGCCAGAAGTTCGTTTTACGACTTTGGGGTGGTAATCAAATTAAATTATTAAATTAATATAAAGGGATACAGTTATGATAAAACATTTTATGAAAATTTTTTTTGCATCTTTAGTGTTCATTTCTATAGTTTTGAGTGTAACAGCATTAGGATACATATTGTTAAATGAGGATACTGTTATAGGAACAGTAAAAGGTGTAAGTGTAAATGAAAATGATGAAAACGAAATAGTAAGTAATTTTGATTATACAACAGAGTTAGGTAAGATAGCTAAAAACAGTAATAGAATCAATGTCCTTGTAGTTGGTCTTGAAGATCAAAGGACTGACACAATTTTAGTTGCAAGTTATGATAAGGAAAGTAAAAAAGCCGAATTAATATCTATACCAAGAGATACATATAGTCCGAGAGAAGAAGTAGAAAGATCTGATGCAAAAAAAATTAATGCAACATATTCTTCATTAGGTATAGAAGGATTAATAGAAGTTGTTCAAGATATATTAGGAATACCAATTAATAAATATATTATATTAGATTATGAAGCAGTTGTTTCTTGTGTGGATATATTGGGTGGAGTAAAAGTTAATGTTCCATTTCATATGCAATATTCTGACCCATATGATGATCCACCTTTAATAATTGATATACCTGAAGGAGAACAAGTTTTAAATGGTGAACAATCTTTAAAATTTTTAAGGTTCAGAAAAGGATATGCTAATCAAGATTTAGGAAGAATAGAAGCACAGCAGGAATTTATTAAGTCAGCTGCAAAAAAAGCAATCAGCTTAAAATTAATTGATGTTATAGAAGAAGCTTATTCAAATGTAAAAACTAATTTTTCTATAAAGGAATTAGTTTCCTTAGCAGGAAATTTTGTTGGGTTTTCTACTGATAATATTTCTTTAAATGTATTGCCCGGAGAAGATACACTATTAGAAGGTTTATCTTTTTATATACCAAATAATGATGAAATTAGAAATATGACATATACTATGTACGGCATAAATACTAATAATGAAAATAAAGAACAAA
>JARBUP010000109.1 GCA_029239575.1 Bacillota bacterium | reverse complement strand
TGCCAATAAAGTTATTAGTTTTTTTGATTGGTGTTTCAACACTATAAATTTAACATATATTTATAGCTGCAAATATCATATGCATGATTGCATATGATATTTATTTTATTAGTGCAACATTGCATATTTTTTTGTAATTAATATTTAAATACATTATAGTTATTGCCTAAGAAGTACATAATGTCATTAGATGAACATATAAGCAAACAACCTTGAAATGTTGAAATTATAAGAATAATCGCTACATTGTAGCATAACAAACCAGAGAAACTTAACTTTTGGATTGTAATCATATTATAACATATATAAATTAAATTCACAAATTAATAAAATTTATAAAAAAAGAGAAGACACATTATTACATCTTCTCTATCTTATTTAACTAATTAACTAATTTATATTATCTTTCAACTAATATTGCAGTTCCAATACCGCCGCCAGCACATAATGTTGCTAAACCTTTTTTAGCATTTATTCTTTTCATTTCATATAATAATGTAGTAAGAATTCTAGCACCTGAAGAACCTAATGGATGACCAAGTGCAATGGAACCACCATTTACATTTGTTTTTTTGGGATCTAAATCTAATTCTTTTATAACAGCTATAACCTGTGCTGCAAATGCTTCATTTGCTTCTATTAAATCTAAATCATCTACGGACCAATCAGCTTTTTCTAATGCTTTTTTAACAGCTGGTATAGGTCCTGTACCCATTATCCTAGGGTCAACACCTGCAGTTCCATATCCAGCTATTTCTGCTAAATATTCTATACCAAGCTCATCAGCTTTATCTTTGCTCATTACAATAAGGGCAGCAGCTCCGTCATTAATTCCAGCTGAATTTCCAGCTGTAACAGTTCCACCTTTTTTAAAAGCAAGAGGTAATTTAGCTAATTTTTCGTATGTAGAATTAGCTCTTGGATATTCATCTTCATTAACAACTACGTTTTTTCCATTTTTTAAAGTAACAACAACTGGTGCAATTTCATCTATAAATTTACCTGATTTTTGTGCTTTTTCAGCTTTTAATTGGCTATCTAAAGCAAGTCTATCCTGTTCTTCTCTTGTAATCCCATACTGTTCAGCAATATTTTCTGCAGTTACACCTGCATGTATATTATAGAATGTATCTTGTAATCCATCATGAATTATGGAGTCTAAGTGAGTTGAATCATTTATTCTTTTTCCCCATCTTTCGTTTTGATCAATATAAGGGGCATTTGTCATGCTTTCACAACCGCCACAAAGAATTATTTCATTATCTCCACATGCGATCATTTGAGCGGCCATACTTACAGACCTTAATCCAGAATTACATACAACATTTATAGTCATTGCAGGAACTTCTATAGGAATACCTGATCCAATAGAAACTTGTCTTGCTACGTTTTGACCTAAACCAGCACTTAATACATTTCCAAAAATTACATCATCAATCATTGAAGGCTCTATTTTAGCTCTTTTGATTGCTTCTTTAGCTGCAGTAATACCAAGGTCTATTGCTGATAATGATTTAAACAATCCCCCAAATTTACCTATAGGTGTTCTTGCTGCTGATGCTATAACAACTTTTCTCATTTCAAAATTCCTCCCAAAGAATGGTAGATATATTATTTAATACTTAAACTCTATTTTTAAATTTATTTTTTTCATATGCAATAATGCATATTTTATTTTTTAATCAGTTGCAGAATTGAAAATATGATGTTAAAATATTATTACCAAACTAAAAAAATATATAAAAATTTGATAATCAAAATATATAATTTTAAAATAGTTCGCTATTCAAACTATTTAATAATATTTTATTTGAAAATCAAAATATTATTCTCACAGTTATAAATAATACCATAATTTTTATATAATATCAATTAAAATTGTTAAAAAATAACACTAATTTTGTAAAAATATATAATAAATATATGGATATTACCCAAAAAGTATATATCTGTCATTCTGAGTGTGAGCGAAGAATCTAAAAACGTTAAAATTATAAGATCCTTCGCTATCGCTCAGGATGACAAGTCGCAGTTTAGCTTATTGGGTTTTATCTATCTATTCAAACTTGCAACAAGAAGGAAAATAAAATGGAAAAAGTTAATAATCAAAATAATATTGATAAAAATAATTTAAATACAGGATATATATTAACAGATGATAAATACAATATTTTATATTGTAATGAATTGTTTAAAAAGTTTATAGGTCTAAGTTTAAGTGATATTTTGAATAAAAAAGTTACTGTTTTTTTTCAAGATATAAAAGTTGATAAAAAACAAGAACTTTATCCAGTAAGATATGGGGATAATTCTATTTATTATGTAATGCAGGAAGAAATAAAAATTTATAATTACGAACTTAATGCATTTTTTTTCCATGATTTTTCTTTAGACAGTGAATTAGAAAAACAAATTCAAAGGTTAAACACCCAGCAGTATTTATACAATGAAATGTTTAATAAATTAGATGATGGTATTTATATAACTGATGAAGAAGGTACAACAATATATGTTAATGATGCTTTTCTAAATTTGTCCGGTTTAACAAGGGAACAAGTAATTGGTAAAACGGTTTATGAACTAAGAAGTTTTGATATTTTACCTAATTCATGCTGTGCTAAAGTTATTGAAACGAATGGACCTGTTACTACGATAAATAATTATTATAAAGGGCAAAGATGCCTTGTATCGGGTTCACCCATATATGATGAAAATGGCAAACTTGCTAAAACTATTGCTGTAATAAGAGATGTTTCCGAACTGGAAGTGTTGATGAAAACAATAGCTAAAGAAGATAATTTATTTATTAAAAGCAGAAATAATTATAATATTAAGCCGCAAGAGTTTGGCAAAGATGCTGAAATAGTTGTTTATAATGATAAAATGAAAAAAATATATGATAAAGCAAAAAAGGTTGCATCTGTTGACAGTACAATTTTAATTTTAGGAGAAACAGGTGTAGGAAAAGATTTTATAGCAACTAATATATATAAAATGTACAGCAGTGTAAGTAGCGGGAAGTTTATAAAAATTAATTGTGGTGCTGTACCGGAACATTTATTAGAGTCAGAATTTTTTGGTTATGAAGAAGGAGCATTTACAGGTGCCAATAAAGGTGGTAAAAAAGGCCTTTTTGAAGAAGCAAGTGGTGGAATATTATATTTAGATGAAATAGGTGATATGCCGTACACTTTGCAAGTAAAACTTTTAAGCGCGCTAAATGATAAAATGTTTTATAGAATCGGAGGAATAAAACCTGTTGAGTTTAATGCAAGGGTTATAGCAGCTACAAACGTAGAATTAAAAAAACTTGTGGATGAAAAAAAGTTTAGAGCTGACTTATATTATAGATTAAATGTAGTTAGGTTTGTAATTCCACCTATAAGGCAAAGAAAAGAAGATATAATACCTTTATCCCAGCAGTTTATAGAATATTACAATAATAAGTACGGAAAAAACTGCTATTTTACACCTAATTGTTTAGAAAGTTTTTTATTATATCCATGGCCGGGTAATATTAGAGAAATGAAAAATTTAATTGAACGTATTGTTTTAATGTCCGATGATACTAAAATTGACTCGGAAATTTTTAGAGAAAATTTAATGCAAAATGAAACAAATATAAATACAAATGAAAATTCAGTTATATTAAACAATATAAATACAGTGAACAACAATAAACCACTCAAAGAACAAGTTGATGAATTTGAAAAAGAAATAATTGAAAAAACGTTAATAGTATCTAAAAATATGAAAGAAGCTTCAATTAGCTTAGGAATAGATATATCAACTTTAGTAAGAAAAAAACAAAAATATAAAATATAGTGTTTATATCTCATGCGTACATTTGCATATGCATTTTTGCAATTGTACGCATTTTTGCATATTTAGTTATATAAATTAATATTGTTAAATTAAGTCATGAAAAATGTTTGGGATTTTTTTATGTTGAAATTGTAATGTTAAATTAATAACAAGCAAAAACTTCCTTTATTTGGCACAGTATATGCTATGTAGGAAACTATAAAAAATAAGGAGAGTGATAATATATGAAGTCTATTAGAAGTGGCTTAAGAAAGCTAGCAAAAGCTTTGAACATTGGTATGGATAAATTTATGCCGGACGCAATTGTATTTGCAATGATATTAACAATTATAACTTTTATAGGAGGTATTACATTAACTGATTCAAGTGCTTTAAATATGATCGCATATTGGGGTAAAGGATTCTGGGGATTCTTAGCATTTAGTATGCAAATGACATTAATAATTGCTACTGGTTATATGGTAGCCAGTGCACCACTTGCAAAGCGCTTTTTAGTAAAAATTTGTAAAATTCCTAAAAATGCTGTACAAGGTGTAGTTTTCATTGCAATATGTAGTGCTATTTTAGGTTGGATAAGCTGGGGTCTTGGTTTAGTAGCTGGAGCTATTTTAGCAAGAACTGTGGCTCAAAATTTAAGGAAAGTTGATTTTAAATTATATGTTGCAGTAGCTTATACTGGAGCTATTACTTGTGGATTATTTGGAATTTCTGGTTCTGAATTCTTAATGGTAAATACTCCAGGTTATTTTTTAGAAAAATTACTTGGCTTAATTCCTTTAAGTAAAACAGTTTTTGAACCATCATTACTTATTGCGCAAGTATTAGGACTTATAATAGTAGTTCCTCTTTTAGCAGCTTTAATTCATCCAGATAAAGACAAAACTCCTGAAATGGATAAAGAAATTTTAGATAGATTTGCTGCACAAGATAAAGAAAATGAAATAGCAATAACAAAAGACAAAAAGAACATGACTCCTGCTGAAAAAATAGATAATAATCCTATTTTGAATTTAATTATAGGTGTAGGAGGTTTAATTTACATAGGATATTGGTTTGCAACTAAAGGATTTGATTTAACTCTTGACGTTATGAACTTTATTCTTTTAATGATTGCAATAATTCTTCATGGTACTCCACGTAATTTATTAACTGCAGCAGAAGAAGGGGTTAGGAGTGCATTTGGAGTTGTTATTCAATTCCCATTTTATGCAGGAATTCAAGGTATGATGGGTGCTTCTGGTCTTGTTGCTTTAATTGCTAACTTCTTTGCAAGTATATCAACAGCAGCAACTTATCCATACTGGTGTTATATAGCTATGGCTATAGTTAACTTCTTTGTACCTTCATCAGGTGGAATATTTATGGTTGCTGGTGAGCCTTTAGGACAAGCTGCATTAAATTTAGGATTAGACCCTAATAAATTTGTAATAGCATTTACATCTGGAGAAACTATATCAAATATTATTCAGCCATTCTGGGCTATACCATTACTTGGAATTGCAGGACTTAAAATGAAAGATATTATGGGATACTGTATAATATTCTTTATAGCACTTACAGCTATATTCTTTGGAGTATGGGCAATAATGTGGTAGAAAGAAATAATAATACTAAAAAGGCTGAAAGTATAACCAGATTCATATATTTACTGTAACACTAATAGTTTATTTTCAATAAGTCATAGGACAAGCTTTGTTCTATGACTTATTTTTATTTTATAGGAAAGCATAGAATATGCCTTTTTTATGCAAAATTAATTCCAAATTCACATAGAAGTAGTTAGTGATAAAATTGCAAATAGACTGCAATATAAGGGTTTTTTAATATATTTTAATGTTAAAGACTAATAAGAAAAAAATAATTTTAATATATTTTATAAAAAATGGAATAAAAATTCCTATTTTTGTAAATATTAACAGTCGAGGGTAAGAATTGGTGAATGGGGGCATCTCCTTGGTAATAGGACAGTCCCCAATAATCCATATCAGGAGGTTATATGTTTTTTATAAATGAAGTAAGACGAATTTTAAGTACTGAAATATTAATTATATTTTTAATAATAAGTTACTTTTTAATTTTTGTAAATAGCAAACAATTTAAAAGAGATAATTACCATAAAGATTATAAAATAGCTAAATATACGGGCATATTGTATGGAATATTAACAATAGTTGCTTTAGTTGTAATAAAAGTTATATAGGGGGTCACATGAAAAATAATACTGTAAAAACACCAATTGAAAAAGAGTTAAATAAAAATATAACTACATTAAAAGAAATATTTAAAAATGCTGATGACATCATTTATAGAAATTTTGACGCAGGGCAAAATGAAAAGCTTAAAATGGCAGTTGTATATGTTGATGGAATGACCAACAAAGAAGCAGTGAGTGAATTTGCTGTGGAAAAACTAATGGTCAATTTAAATGTTGAACAACTTGATAAAAACCCTGAAAAAGAACTTCAAGGAGCTGTTGCAAAAGCAAGCATAGCCATAACAGAAATAGCAGTTCTTCTTACAATTGAAGAAGCTGTGGATAAAGTACTTTCGGGAGAGACTATTCTGTTTATAGATACTTGTTCAAAAGCAATAATGCTGTCCTCAAGAGGATGGCCAATGAGGGGAATTTCAGAACCTGCTTCTGAAACAGTTTTAAGAGGAGCAAGGGATGGTTTCAATGAAACTATGAAAGTTACTATAACTCTCATAAGAAGAAGAATAAGGGATCCAAAATTAAAAGTAAAATACATGCAAATAGGTAACAGAAGTAAAACAGATGTTGCAGTAATTTATATAGATGACATAGTTAACAAAACAGCACTTGAAGCAGTAGAAAAAAGATTAAATAATATTGAAATAGATGCTGTGCTTGAAAGTGCGTACATAGAAGAATTAATAGAAGATGATAATTATTCACCATTTCCACAAGTGGAGAATACAGAAAGACCTGATGCTGCAGCTTCAGCGTTATTAGAAGGAAGAGTTGTAATAGCAATAGATAACTCACCATCAGTTTTAATGGCACCTGCGACATTTACTTCTTTTATGCAATCTTCAGAAGATTATTATGAACGATGGCTTCCATCATGTATGATTCGTATAATAAGATATTTTGCTTTACCAATAACATTGCTTCTTCCAGCTTTGTATGTTGCGATATCTGAATTTCATCCAAATCTGTTACCAACGGAACTTGCATTGTTCGTAGCAGCATCAAGAGCAAATGTTCCATTTCCAGCGTGGTTTGAAGCATTTTTAATGGAATTTACAATAGAGCTTGTAAGAGAAGCATCACTCAGAATAACAACTCCAGTTGGTTCTACCATAGGTTTAGTAGGTGGTTTAGTTATTGGTCAAGCTGCTGTTACAGCAGGTTTAATAACCCCAGTAGCAGTTATAGTTGTATCATTAACAGCATTAGCTTCATTTGCAATTCCAAGTTATAACTTTGGATCATCTTTAAGGCTTGTAAGATTTCTATTTATAATAGTTGCAGCAGTTATGGGTTTGTTTGGAGTTTCAATAGGTCTTTGCATATTGATTATACATCTATGTACATTAAAAAGTTTCGGATTCCATTACATGTCTCCTTTTTCAAACTTTATAGAATTTAAATCTGATTTGAAGGATACAGTTGTGAGACCTAAAATTCAAAACATGGTTCATACACCACAATATTTAAAATCTAAAAGAGAGAAGGGGTTATAATGTTTGATAATGAAATTACGTCACATCAAAATGCATGTATATTATTATTAATATCTTTTGTTTTTCAGACAATGTTAATGCCTAATATATTGTCCGAAGTTGATGGACCTGTTGGCTGGATATCCATTATATTGGGTACAATAATTTTAGTATTAACAATTAGCCCAATCAATAAAGTGATGAACAGTTATGAGAATAAAACTATAATAGGAATTTCAAGAAATTTATTTCCCAATTATGTTACTAAAATAATAGGTATTTATTACATAGTTTTATTTATTTTAGCTAATAGCCTTTTAATAAAAGATTTTGCAGAACAAATTAAATATTTAATGTTATTTAATACTCCAATTAAAGTTTTAATAATTTCTATTTTATTAACAGCATCATATGCAGCTAAAAAAGGAATTCAAACTATTGCTCAAATAACACATATAACTATATTGATTGCTCTGATTCCATATATAGCAGTAATAATTTTTTCAACATATTATTCTGATTATACAAATGTATTTCCTATATATCCTGTTGATTTATATGGTGTAGTAAATGCATTGCCGACTATATTAATAAGCTTTTTTGGATATTCTATATTGATGTTTTCAAATAGACATGTTGATAAATCAGAAAAAAATATGGTGTTAAATAAAAAGTTTATTATAATCAGCATGATATTGTATATAGCATGTTATATATTAATAATAATTAAGTTTGGTATAAAAGAAGCAAGTCATTTAGTTTGGCCTTTCTTGTCTATAATGAAATTTGTAAACATACCAGGTTTTTTCTTTGAAAGTACTGAAATAGTAGGGTTATCTTTACAAATCATTATAACATTTACAAGTATTTGTATTTTGATGTATTTCACAAATCTTGCTATACAGGAAACATTTGAAACAAGAGAAATAGGTTATTTTACATTCATTCAAATTCCAATAGTATATATATTAGCAGGTTTACTACCAGGGATGTATATGTTATACCCATACATAAAAATACCAGCTTATTTTGTTAGCGCAGCAAATTTATTAATACCTTTAATTATTGTGTTTTGGGAAAATAGAAGGCGAAAGTTTTTAACCCAATAATTAGAATGGAGAGATTATGAAAAAATTAATTTTAATTTTAAATATTTTAGCATTAGTATTTGTTTTATCCGGTTGTTGGGACAGTGTTGAAATAAATGACAGAGAATA